>NZ_JBFSUV010000029.1:0-67490 GCF_041467515.1 Vibrio sp. 10N.247.311.12 | reverse complement strand
TCGCAATCCGCGAAGGTGGCCGTACAGTTGGTGCTGGTGTTGTAGCTAAAATCTTTGCATAAGATTTGACGAACCACTAGTAAAAAGGGCATCATTTGATGCCCTTTTTCTGCGCTAAAAAAAGAGTTGGATGTTTTGACATCGATTTTTGCTCTTAGCAAAGAATTAAACGGTCTTTTTGACTAAAATGACTGTTAGATGTGTTGTTTTGCAACGCAAAGGAATGTGCCCTGCAACAGCGGGGTTATTGTCGTCTATATTTAAGACTTATCACAGGTTGGTTTTATGAAAGCAAACGCTGAAACTCCTGATAGCTCAGGTGCAGC
The DNA here is from genome assembly GCF_041467515.1 of Vibrio sp. 10N.247.311.12. Lineage (NCBI taxonomy): Bacteria > Pseudomonadati > Pseudomonadota > Gammaproteobacteria > Vibrionales > Vibrionaceae > Vibrio > Vibrio sp. 10N.247.311.12. The sequence continues at coordinate 67,164 of NZ_JBFSUV010000029.1, read as the reverse complement.
AGATACAATGAAGTGGATTGTCGCTTTTGTTCTGTTGGCTGCTGCTGTTGTGGGTAATTACCTGTATGGTGAATTGTCTGTTGTAATTCGCGCTGCAGGTGTAGTTGTGCTGATTGCTGCCGCACTAGGCGTTGCAGCAACAACAACTAAAGGTAAAGCTGCGATCGATTTTGCAAAAGAATCTCGTATGGAGATTCGTAAAGTTGTTTGGCCTACTCGCCAAGAAACTATGCAAACTACATTGATCGTTTTAGCTGTATGTATTGTTATGTCTCTAGTGCTTTGGGGAATTGACGGCATTATGGTCCGTCTAGTTTCTCTAGCAACTGGGGTGTAGAGGGTTCTGATTCATGAGTGAAGCTCCAAAAAAACGTTGGTATGTAGTTCAAGCCTTTTCTGGCTTTGAAGGTCGTGTTGCACAGTCGCTACGCGAGCATATTAAAATGCACAACATGGAAGAACTATTTGGCGATGTGCTAGTACCTACTGAAGAAGTAGTGGAAATGCGTGCAGGCCAACGCCGTAAAAGTGAACGTAAATTCTTCCCTGGCTACGTATTAGTTCAAATGATCATGAATGATGAATCATGGCACTTAGTACGCAGCATTCCGCGTGTTATGGGCTTCATTGGTGGTACCTCTGATCGTCCTGCACCAATCACTGATAAAGAAGCTGATGCTATCTTGAACCGTCTAGAGAAAGCGAGCGAGTCTCCACGTCCTAAGACAATGTTCGAAGCGGGTGAAGTGGTTCGTGTGAACGATGGTCCATTTGCTGACTTCAACGGTACTGTTGAAGAAGTAGATTACGAGAAAAGCCGCATTAAGGTATCTGTATCGATCTTTGGTCGTGCAACACCGGTTGAGCTTGAATTTGGTCAGGTTGAAAAACTGGACTAAAACTCTAAGTTTTGAACAAGCTGTGGATAAATACTTCATAAGTTGTTCAAAATAAAAGAGTATAAAAAATCACCTTTTTAGGGTTGTTAAAGGCGCGAATTATGATTATAATTTCGCGCCTTTTTGCTTCTGTGGAAGTGAAAAAGAGTTAATTGAATTTATGGGGAGCTCGCCTTGCGGCTAGCGCATGTACCCAAAATATTAGGAAATATCATGGCTAAGAAAGTTGAAGCTTATATCAAACTGCAAGTTGCAGCTGGTATGGCAAACCCAAGTCCACCGGTTGGTCCTGCTCTAGGTCAACACGGCGTGAACATCATGGAATTCTGTAAAGCGTTCAACGCAAAAACAGAATCTGTTGAGAAAGGTCTACCTACTCCAGTAGTTATTACTGTTTACAACGACCGTTCTTTCACGTTCGTAACTAAGACTCCACCTGCTGCTGTTCTTCTTAAGAAAGCTGCTGGCGTTAAGTCTGGTTCAGGTCGTCCAAACACTGAGAAAGTTGGTACTGTTACTGACGCTCAAGTTCAGGAAATCGCAGAAACTAAAGCTGCTGATATGACTGGTGCTGACATCGAAGCAATGAAACGTTCTATTGCTGGTACTGCTCGTTCAATGGGCCTAGTGGTAGAGGGATAAGATCATGGCTAAACTTACTAAGCGTATGCGCGTAATCCGCGACAAAGTTGACTCAACTAAAGAATACGAAATCAGCGAAGCTGTTGCTCTTCTTAAAGAACTAGCGACTGCTAAATTCGTTGAGTCTGTAGATGTTGCTGTTAACCTAGGCATCGATGCTCGTAAATCTGACCAAAACGTTCGTGGCGCAACAGTGCTACCTCACGGTACTGGCCGTGACATCCGCGTTGCTGTTTTCACTCAAGGTGCAAACGCAGAAGCTGCTAAAGCTGCTGGCGCAGATATCGTTGGTATGGAAGATCTTGCTGAGCAAGTGAAAAAAGGCGAAATGAACTTCGACGTAGTTGTTGCTTCTCCAGATGCAATGCGTGTTGTTGGTCAACTAGGTACAATCCTAGGTCCACGCGGCCTTATGCCAAACCCTAAAGTTGGTACTGTAACTCCTAACGTTGCTGAAGCGGTTAAGAACGCTAAAGCTGGTCAGGTTCGTTACCGTAACGACAAGAACGGCATCATCCACACTACTATCGGTAAAGCATCTTTCGAAGCTAACCAGCTTCAAGAGAACCTAGAAGCACTTCTAGTTGCTCTTAAGAAAGCTAAGCCTTCTTCAGCTAAGGGTTCTTACCTGAAGAAAGTAAGCATCTCTACTACGATGGGTGCTGGTGTTGCTGTTGATCAAGCTAGTCTTGATACTCAAGCAAACTAATTTGCTTAGGCGCAGATTTAGTGTATACTTCTGCGCCTAATATTTGTGGTTGGGTGGTTTTAAAGCAATTTGAAATCATCTATCCCAAGACCGTAGGCGCTGTCGATTTTCATTAGATTATTGATAGCTTAATAAAACCTACGTAGGCGATGTTGTGGTTTGAAGTGGATTTATTCATTTTTAAATAACATCGTAAACGCTCAATACATTTTGTATTGGGTGCTGTAATCACAACCAGAGGTTAATCCAAATGGCTTTAAATCTTCAAGACAAAAAAGCAATTGTTGCTGAAGTCAACGAAGCTGCCAGTGGTGCACTTTCTGCAGTTGTAGCTGATTCTCGTGGCGTTGAAGTTGGCGCAATGACTTCTCTACGTAAACAAGCTCGCGAAGCGGGTGTTTACATGAAAGTTGTTCGTAACACACTAGCACGCCGTGCGGTTCAGGGTACAGACTACGAGTGTCTAGTAGACACTTTCACTGGTCCAACTCTGATCGCGTTCTCTAACGAGCACCCAGGTGCTGCAGCGCGTCTTTTCAAAGACTTCGCTAAAGAGAACAAAGATTTCGAGATCAAAGCTGCTGCATTTGAAGGCGCAGTTACTGATGCTGAAGTACTAGCGACACTACCAACTTACGACGAAGCTATCGCACGCCTAATGATGTGCATGAAAGAAGCTTCTGCTGGCAAGCTGGTTCGTACTATCGCTGCACTACGTGACCAAAAAGAAGAAGCAGCGGCTTAAGCCTTGCTTTTCACTGGTTGCAAATTAAACTTATTGTTGACTTAAAAGAGAATTGTTATGTCTATTACTAACGAGCAAATCCTAGACGCAGTTGCAGAAATGTCTGTAATGCAAGTTGTTGAGCTTATCGAAGCTATGGAAGAGAAATTCGGCGTTTCAGCTGCAGCTGCAGTTGTAGCTGGTGGCGCAGCTGGCGGCGACGCTGCTGCTGAGCAAACTGAATTCGACGTAATCCTAACTGCTGCTGGCGCTAACAAAGTACAAGTTATCAAAGCTGTACGTGGCGCAACTGGCCTAGGTCTTAAAGAAGCTAAAGGTCTTGTAGACTCAGCTCCTGCAGCGCTTAAAGAAGGCGTTGACAAAGCTGAAGCTGAAGCTCTTAAAGCACAGCTAGAAGAAGCTGGCGCTTCTGTTGAAATCAAGTAATTATTACTTAATTTCATAGCCGCAAGGCTAATGGCTGGTGGTTTATTAACCACCGGCCTTTTTGCGCTGTAGGGCTATGGCGAAATTTCCGCTGTTTAACCGTCATAATCCGAGCAAAAAAACAGTCATTTTTTCGAAATGATTGTTCTACTACCACTAAACAGCTGTTTGTCACCACCCCCTCTGAAGAGTGTTTTGGGTGGTTTGGGTCACTTATCAGCGAGCTGAGGAACCCCATGGTTTACTCTTATACCGAGAAAAAGCGCATCCGTAAGGATTTTGGTACTCGTCCACAAGTTTTGGACATTCCATACCTGTTATCGATCCAGCTTGATTCTTTCGACAAATTCATCGAACAGGATCCAGAAGGTCAATACGGTCTTGAAGCTGCTTTCCGTTCTGTATTTCCAATTCAGAGCTACAACGGCAATTCTGAGCTGCAATACGTTAGCTACCGTCTTGGTGAGCCAGTTTTTGACGTTAAAGAATGTCAAATCCGCGGTGTTACTTACTCAAAGCCACTACGCGTAAAACTACGTCTAGTTATCTTTGATCGAGATGCACCAGCAGGTACTGTAAAAGACATTAAAGAACAAGAAGTCTACATGGGCGAAATTCCGCTTATGACAGACAATGGTACTTTCGTAATTAATGGTACCGAGAGGGTTATCGTATCCCAGCTGCACCGAAGCCCAGGCGTGTTCTTCGACAGTGATAAGGGTAAGACCCACTCATCAGGTAAAGTTCTTTATAACGCACGTGTAATTCCTTACCGTGGCTCATGGTTAGACTTTGAGTTCGATCCTAAGGATAACTTATTCGTACGTATCGACCGTCGTCGTAAGCTACCAGCATCGATTATTCTTCGTGCACTTGGTAAATCGACTGAAGAGATCCTTGATCTGTTCTTCGACAAAGTGAACTTCGAAGTGAAAGACCAAACTCTTCTTATGGAGTTGGTTCCTGATCGTCTACGTGGTGAAACTGCGTCATTCGACATCGAAGCAAACGGTAAAACTTACGTTGAGACTGGTCGTCGTGTTACTGCTCGTCATATCCGTCAACTTGAAAAAGATGGCGTTGAGCACATCGAAGTACCAGTAGAGTACATCGTTGGTAAAGTTGCATCTAAAGATTACATCAATGAAGCAACTGGCGAGATCATCGTTGGCGCGAACCAAGAGATTAGCCTAGAAGCACTTGCTAACCTGTCTCAAGCAGGTCACAAGTCTCTACAAACTCTGTTCACGAATGACCTAGATCACGGTCCATTCATGTCAGACACTCTACGTGCAGATAGCACAGTAGATCGCATCTCTGCATTGGTAGAAATCTACCGCATGATGCGTCCTGGCGAGCCACCAACGAAAGAAGCTGCAGAGTCTCTATTCGAAAGCCTATTCTTCTCTGAAGAACGTTACGACCTATCAACTGTAGGCCGTATGAAGTTCAACAGCTCTATCGAGCGTGAAGAAGAAGAAGAGCGCGGTACTCTGGATGAATCAGACATCATCGAAGTGATGAAGAAACTGATTGGTATCCGTAACGGTATTGGTGAAGTGGACGATATCGACCACCTTGGCAACCGTCGTATCCGTTCTGTAGGTGAAATGGCAGAAAACCAATTCCGTGTTGGTCTAGTTCGTGTAGAACGTGCCGTTAAAGAGCGCCTAAGCCTTGGTGACCTTGATGCAATCATGCCTCAAGATCTTATCAACGCTAAGCCGATCTCTGCTGCAGTTAAAGAATTCTTTGGCTCTTCACAGCTTTCACAGTTCATGGACCAAAACAACCCATTGTCAGAAGTTACGCACAAACGTCGTATCTCTGCTTTAGGTCCTGGTGGTCTTACTCGTGAGCGCGCAGGCTTCGAAGTACGTGACGTTCACGTAACTCACTACGGTCGTCTATGTCCGATCGAAACGCCTGAAGGTCCAAACATCGGTCTAATTAACTCACTATCTGCGTTTGCACGTTGTAACGATTACGGTTTCCTAGAAACTCCGTACCGTCGTGTAGTAGATGGTGTAGTAACAGAAGAAGTTGATTACCTGTCTGCAATCCAGGAAGGTCAATTCGTAATCGCGCAAGCAAACACCATTCTTACTGAAGAAGGTACGTTTGCAGATGAGCTAATCACAGCTCGTCAAAAAGGTGAATCTGGTCTTCACCCACGCGATCACGTTGACTACATGGACGTTGCGACAAACCAAGTAGTATCTATCGCTGCTTCGCTTATCCCGTTCCTAGAACACGATGATGCGAACCGTGCATTGATGGGTGCCAACATGCAACGTCAAGCTGTACCAACACTTAAGGCTGATAAGCCTCTAGTAGGTACTGGTATCGAACGTAACATCGCAGTTGACTCTGGTGTTACAGCGGTTGCTAAACGTGGTGGTCAAGTTCAGTCTGTAGACGCTTCTCGTATCGTAGTTAAGGTTAACGAAGATGAATTGGTACCTGGCGAAGCTGGTATCGATATCTACAACCTAACTAAGTACACGCGTTCGAACCAAAACACATGTATTAACCAACGTCCAACTGTACTTCCTGGTGAACCAGTTGCACGTGGCGATGTTCTTGCTGATGGTCCTTCAACAGACCTTGGTGAACTAGCTCTTGGCCAAAACATGCGTATCGCATTCATGCCTTGGAACGGTTACAACTTCGAAGACTCGATCTTAGTATCTGAGCGCGTAGTTCAAGAAGACCGTTTCACGACAATCCACATCCAAGAACTATCTTGTGTGGCTCGTGATACTAAGCTGGGTTCTGAAGAGATCACAGCTGATATTCCAAACGTAGGTGAGTCTGCTCTGTCTAAACTAGACGAGTCAGGTATCGTTTACATTGGTGCTGAAGTTAAGGGTGGCGACATCCTAGTTGGTAAAGTAACCCCTAAAGGTGAAACTCAACTGACTCCTGAAGAGAAGCTGCTACGTGCTATCTTCGGTGAGAAAGCATCTGATGTTAAAGATACTTCTCTACGTGTACCAAACTCTGTTTCGGGTACTATCATCGATGTACAAGTCTTCACTCGCGATGGCGTAGAGAAAGACAAGCGTGCACTTGAAATCGAACAGATGCAGCTTAAAGAAGCTAAGAAAGACCTAACTGAAGAGTTCCAAATTCTTGAGGGTGGCCTTCTTAACCGTGTTAAAGCTGTACTTCTGTCTGGTGGTTACTCTGAAGCTAAGCTTGATACTATCGGTCGTAAGCAATGGCTAGAGCAAGTTCTAGAAGACGATGCGCTACAAACACAGCTTGAGCAACTTGCTGAGCAGTGGGATGAGCTAAAAGCAGACTTCGATAAGAAGTTTGAAACTAAGCGTCGTAAAATCACTCAAGGTGATGATCTAGCGCCTGGCGTTCTTAAGATTGTTAAAGTTTACCTAGCGGTTAAACGTCGTATCCAGCCTGGTGATAAGATGGCCGGTCGTCACGGTAACAAAGGTGTAATCTCTAAGATTAACCCTGTTGAAGACATGCCATACGATGAGAAAGGTCAGCCTGTAGACATCGTACTTAACCCGCTGGGTGTACCATCGCGTATGAACATCGGTCAGATCCTAGAAGTTCACTTAGGTTTGGCTGCGAAAGGTATCGGTGACAAGATCAACCAAATGGTTAAGGAACAACAAGAACTGCATAAGTTCCGTGAGTTCCTACAGAAGGTTTACGATCTTGGTGATACTCGTCAGAAAGTTGATATTGCTGAACTGTCTGATGATCAAGTTCGTACACTGATCAAGAACCTACGTGGCGGTCTACCGATTGCTACTCCTGTGTTCGACGGTGCTTCTGAGTCTCTAATCAAAGAACTACTTAAACTGGGTGATCTGCCAGAATCTGGTCAGCTTAAACTGTTTGATGGTCGTACTGGTGATTCGTTTGAGCGTCCTGTAACTGTTGGTTACATGTACATGCTGAAACTGAACCACTTGGTTGATGACAAGATGCATGCTCGTTCAACTGGTTCTTACAGCCTAGTAACTCAGCAACCACTTGGTGGTAAAGCTCAGTTCGGTGGTCAGCGTTTCGGTGAGATGGAAGTATGGGCACTAGAAGCATACGGTGCTGCATATACTCTACAAGAAATGCTAACAGTTAAGTCAGATGACGTTAACGGCCGTACTAAGATGTATAAGAACATCGTAGACGGTAACCATAGCATGGAACCTGGTATGCCTGAGTCGTTCAACGTACTGTTGAAAGAGATTCGCTCGCTAGGTATCAACATCGAGCTAGAAGACGAAGAGTAATCCCTCCTCTTTTTAAAAGAAGATAGGATTATTTGGTAAAAGGGAGCTTGCTACAGCAGTGAGCTCCTTTAACTCCTTACAGGAGCTGAATGTGAAAGACTTATTAAACTTTCTAAAAGCACAGCATAAGACCGAAGAATTTGATGCAATCAAAATCGGTCTATCTTCACCAGACATGATCCGTTCATGGTCTTTTGGTGAAGTTAAAAAGCCGGAAACAATTAACTATCGTACGTTCAAACCTGAACGTGATGGTCTGTTCTGTGCACGTATTTTTGGTCCAGTTAAAGACTACGAATGTCTTTGTGGCAAATACAAGCGCCTGAAGCACCGTGGTGTTATCTGTGAGAAGTGTGGCGTTGAAGTTACACAAACTAAAGTTCGTCGTGACCGCATGGGCCACATCGAGCTAGCTTCACCAGTTGCTCACATCTGGTTCCTAAAATCACTGCCGTCTCGTATCGGTCTACTAATGGATATCCCTCTACGTGATATCGAACGTGTTCTTTACTTCGAGATGTACGTAGTAACTGAACCAGGTATGACTGATCTAGAAAAATCTCAGATGCTTACTGAAGAAGAGTATCTGGATCGTCTAGAAGAGTGGGGTGACGAATTCACTGCTAAGATGGGTGCTGAAGCGATCAAAGATCTGCTTGCAACAATGGACCTTCATCAAGAAGTGGAAGAAATGCGCGAAGAGTTAGAAACGACTAACTCAGAAACTAAGCGTAAAAAAGTTACTAAGCGCCTGAAGCTAGTTGAAGCGTTCATTGCATCGGGTAACGATCCGCAATGGATGATTCTGACTGTACTTCCGGTTCTGCCGCCAGATCTACGTCCTCTAGTACCACTAGATGGCGGTCGTTTTGCGACTTCAGATCTGAACGACCTTTACCGTCGTGTGATCAACCGTAACAACCGTTTGAAGCGCCTTCTAGAGCTAGCTGCTCCGGACATCATCGTACGTAACGAAAAGCGTATGCTGCAAGAGTCTGTTGATGCACTTCTAGATAACGGTCGTCGTGGTCGTGCTATCACTGGTTCTAACAAGCGTCCTCTGAAATCTCTTGCTGATATGATCAAGGGTAAACAAGGTCGTTTCCGTCAGAACCTTCTAGGTAAACGTGTAGACTACTCTGGCCGTTCTGTAATCACAGTAGGTCCATACCTTCGTCTACATCAGTGTGGTCTTCCTAAGAAGATGGCACTTGAGCTATTTAAGCCGTTCATCTACAGCAAGCTAGAAACTCGTGGCATGGCTACGACAATCAAAGCTGCTAAGAAGATGGTAGAGCGCGAAGAAGCTATCGTTTGGGATATCCTGGACGAAGTAATCCGCGAACACCCAGTACTGCTTAACCGTGCACCTACACTTCACCGTCTAGGTATCCAAGCGTTTGAACCAGTACTAATCGAAGGTAAAGCGATTCAGCTTCACCCACTAGTGTGTGCGGCATACAACGCCGACTTCGATGGTGACCAAATGGCGGTACACGTGCCTCTAACTCTAGAAGCACAGCTTGAAGCACGTACACTGATGATGTCGACGAATAACATTCTGTCGCCAGCGTCAGGTGATCCGATCATCGTACCTTCTCAGGACGTTGTATTGGGTCTTTACTACATGACACGTGACAAGATCAACGTGAAAGGCGAAGGTATGTACCTTGCTGGCCCTGCTGAGGCTGAAAAGGCATACCGTACTAAGACTGCTGAGCTACACGCTCGCGTTAAAGTACGTATCACCGAAACTGTAGTAGACGAAGATGGTAACAGCACTACTGAAACGAAGATGGTTGATACAACTGTCGGCCGTGCAATGCTATGGCAAATCGTTCCAGCTGGCCTACCGTACAGCATCGTTAACCAAAAGTTAGGTAAGAAGCAGATCTCTACTCTTCTTAACGAGTGTTACCGTAAGCTTGGTCTAAAAGATACAGTAGTATTTGCTGACCAAATCATGTACGCAGGTTTTGCATACGCTGCACTTTCTGGTGTTTCTGTAGGTATCGACGATATGGTTGTACCTCAAGCGAAATACGATGAAATTGAATCTGCTGAAGAAGAAGTTCGCGAAATCCAAGAGCAATTCCAATCTGGTCTTGTTACTGCGGGTGAGCGTTACAACAAAGTTATCGATATCTGGGCATCTACGAATGACCGCGTTGCGAAAGCAATGATGGATAACCTATCTTCTGAAACAGTTATCAACCGTGACGGCGAAGAAGAACAGCAAGAATCGTTCAACAGCATCTACATGATGGCCGACTCGGGCGCACGTGGTTCTGCAGCTCAGATTCGTCAGCTAGCAGGTATGCGTGGTCTGATGGCGCGTCCAGATGGTTCAATCATCGAAACGCCGATCACAGCGAACTTTAAAGAAGGTCTAAACGTCCTTCAGTACTTTATCTCAACGCACGGTGCTCGTAAGGGTCTTGCGGATACAGCACTGAAAACAGCAAACTCGGGTTACCTAACTCGTCGTCTAGTAGACGTTGCTCAAGACGTTGTAGTACACGAACATGACTGTGGCACGCATGAAGGTATCGACATGATGCCTCACATCGAAGGTGGTGACGTTAAAGTTGCACTTTCTGAGCTTGCTCTAGGTCGTGTAGTAGCTGAAGACGTTCTTAAGCCTGGTACTGAAGATGTACTGATTCCACGTAATACTCTGATTGATGAGAAGTGGTGTCAAATCATGGAAGACAACTCAGTAGATAGCATGAAAGTGCGCTCTGTTGTTACCTGTGATGCAGACTTCGGTTGTTGTGCACAGTGTTACGGTCGTGACCTAGCACGTGGTCACCTAGTGAACCAAGGTGAAGCAGTTGGTGTTATCGCTGCACAATCTATCGGTGAACCGGGTACACAGCTAACGATGCGTACGTTCCACATCGGTGGTGCGGCATCTACTGCAGCAGCAGAGAACAGCATCCAAGCTAAGACAACTGGTACTGTGAAACTTCACAATGCTAAGTTCGTAGTTAACAAAGATAAGAAACTGGTTATCACTTCTCGTGCATCTGAGATGACGATTATTGATGAATTCGGCCGTACTAAAGAGAAGCACAAACTTCCTTACGGTTCGATGCTAACCAAAGGCGACAACGCAGCAGTTACTGCTGGTGAAGTTGTAGCTAACTGGGAAGCGCATACCATGCCAATCATCACTGAAGTGGCAGGTCGTATCCAATTCGTAGATATGATCGATGGTATTACAGTTTCTCGTCAAACTGACGATCTAACGGGTCTTTCTTCAAGTGAAGTTACAGACGCAGCAGCTCGCCCAGCAGCAGGTAAAGATATGCGTCCAGCTATCAAACTTGTTGATGAGCAAGGTAACGACGTAATGATCCCTGGTACTGATATGCCAGCTCACTACTTCCTACCTGGCAAAGCGATTGTAAACATCGAAGATGGCGCTGAAGTTGGCATCGGTGACACACTATCTCGTATCCCTCAAAAATCGAGCGGAAACAAAGATATCACCGGTGGTCTACCACGCGTAGCTGACCTATTCGAAGCTCGTAAGCCTAAAGAGCCTGCGATCCTTGCTGAGCACACAGGTACTGTGTCTTTCGGTAAAGAAACGAAAGGTAAGCGTCGTCTAGTAATCACTCGTGAAGGCGGTGACGCTTACGAAGAGATGATTCCTAAGCATCGTCAATTGAACGTGTTCGAAGGTGAGAAGATTGAACGTGGTGATGTAATCGCCGACGGTCCTGAAACTCCACACGATATCCTGCGTCTACGTGGTATCCACGCAGTAACTCAGTACATCGCGAACGAAGTTCAAGAAGTTTACCGCTTACAAGGCGTAAAGATTAACGATAAGCACATCGAGACTATCGTTCGTCAAATGCTACGTAAGTGTACAATCACTCATTCTGGTGACTCTCCGTTCCTACCTGGCGAACAAGTTGAGTACCACAATGTTAAGATTGCTAACCGTAAGCTAGAAGCTGAAGGTAAAGAACTAGTACGTTTCGAACGTGATCTACTAGGTATTACTAAAGCATCTCTTGCAACTGAGTCATTCATCTCAGCTGCATCGTTCCAAGAAACGACTCGCGTACTAACAGAAGCTGCGGTTTCTGGTAAGCGTGATGACCTTCGCGGTCTGAAAGAGAACGTAATTGTTGGTCGTCTGATCCCAGCTGGTACTGGTTTCGCATACCACCAAGAGCGTCAAAAACAACGTGAAGAAGAGCAAGAAGGTCCTTCAGCTGAACAAGCTACTGACAATCTAGCAGCACTTCTAAACGCTGGTTTCTCTTCAGAAGAGTAAGCTCTACGAGTAGTCTCTAAGAGATAAGAAAAAGGCACCTTCGGGTGCCTTTTTTGTATCTGGCGTATTGGTATTTAGCTATGACTTATAAAGTGATAGGTGTGCTTATCTAGCTGGTGAGGTTGGATTTATGTCCTGAAGAGTGCTCTTTGAGGCCAGTAAGATAAAGGGTAGAGATGACTAGGCTGATTAGGGCTGTAACCATATGCTTATGGCTAAAGGTCAGGGCGAGCGAGTAAGCTCTGTCTGAAAGGTTCTGGGTAGTTTGGATAACCTTACAGACAAAACAAAAAGCTTGCACAGAGGCAAGCTTATTAAGGATTCGGCTAACTAAGCGCCTGGTGGAATCGCTAAACTGTCTGCAATAAGCTGGATAAGATTATCTTCTACTTCAAAACGTAGTTCGAGTAGTTCACCTACTTTGGACATATCTCCTTCGAAGTTAGGCAACTCATCGTCTGCATTTACTTTAACGTACTTATCATTGAATTCTAGAAGCGGCTCGGTTGTAAGTACGATCTTCGCGTAAGTTGTATCAATCTCGTCATTGGTTTTAAAGCCTGTTGCTTGCCATTTTTTCATGACCATATCGTAGATCTTAAAATGACCCTCTGAGATATAATCGACAACATGATCACAGAATGAGCTTATTTCTTTAGGGGAAGGGAGTTCAACAACGTTTGATTGCCCGTTGCTAGCTGGCTGCAAGGCACCTAGCTTACAATACTCAACGATTAGAGACTGTCGAGTTTCGAGCCAATGATCGATGACCTCATTAGAGCCACCCCATTGTTCTTGTATTTGTTTGAATTTATTTAGCATGACCATGTCCTCATGATCTGATCACAACCTTGTGATCAAGTAATTGCCTAAGCAGGGTCCGTTTTATTGGTAGCTACTAAAAGTAATAGCTTGAAATATTCTCTGCTACAACTCTAGTATGAAATTAGATTGCCAGTAAAATGAACGAACTGCAAGCAATGAGGCATAGGGATGTTAAAAAAAAGTGATAACAAAATGACAGAGCAAGCTTATTGGTGCGTCGTTTCTGGTAGTGATATTTGGGTTAATAATGATCAGTTTCCGTTTGGCTCTGCTGAAGAGCTAGGGCTGAGTGTGGAGCATGCAATCTGTATTGGTCAGCATCAAGGTCGCAAGGTGTATTGGCTCAACGATTGTGATGTGGAGAATGAGCTGAGCATGGTCAGCCTAAGAGAGTTACTACACTGGCCCGAAGAGAGTTTCTTGACTGCAAGCAAAGCCATCCAATATGGGCATATGACTCAAAGTATGCGTTTTTGCCCTCAGTGTGGTGGTCGAAATCATCTCAATCATAACCAGGTGGCGATGCAGTGTGGAGATTGCCGCACGCTTCACTACCCCCGTATCTTCCCGTGCATCATTGTCGCTGTACGAAACGACAACAAGATATTGCTTGCACAGCACCCAAGACATAAAACAGGCATGTATACCGTGATAGCGGGCTTCCTAGAGGTCGGAGAAACCTTAGAGCAGTGTGTGGCAAGAGAAGTCAAAGAAGAAACGGGTATCGATGTCGATAATATTCGTTATTTTGGCAGCCAGCCATGGGCGTTTCCATCAAGTATGATGATGGGCTTTCTCGCAGATTATGCTGGTGGTACGCTTAAGCCTGATTACAGCGAGCTATCGGATGCTCAATGGTTTGACGTAACAAGCCTACCTGATGTTGCTCCTGTTGGAACCATTGCGAGACAGTTGATTGAGAAAACCGTTGATGACGTGATGAAAGATGGTGTGACGGAGCAGATGCTAGAGCACTAATTTGCCTGTAATAGTATTTGGCCTATGGGTGGTCAAAAGCTAAAAAAAACCCTCCACAAGTGGAGGGGGTAAGTAAGATGTCGTTATGAGATGCTGAGTAGTGACTACTCAGATATTATAATTGTAATTTTCGCTAGCGAACAAATTTTTAACATGCTCCCGTAATTGGGTGCAAATTAAGCATTGATTTAAAAGTTAATAACTTGATCTAGGTTGCAAAGCACACAGCTTTTACCCTTCAATCAGTGTTAGAATACTTGCCATCAAAACTAGACAAGATTGAATTGGAATTTAACGGAATGACCGAATTAAAAAACGATCGCTATTTACGCGCACTTTTAAAACAGCCTGTTGATTACACACCGGTATGGATGATGCGCCAAGCTGGCCGCTATCTTCCTGAGTACAAAGCAACGCGCGCTGAAGCGGGCGATTTCATGTCTTTGTGCAAAAACGCGGAACTGGCATCCGAAGTAACACTTCAACCTTTACGTCGTTTCCCGCTTGATGCGGCAATCTTGTTCTCAGACATCCTAACTATCCCTGATGCAATGGGCTTAGGTTTGTACTTTGAAACAGGTGAAGGCCCTAAATTTGAGCGTCCTATCACGTGTAAAGCTGACGTAGAGAAGATTGGCCTACCAGATCCAGAAGGTGAGCTTCAATACGTAATGAATGCCGTTCGTCAGATCCGTAAAGACCTGAAAGGCGAAGTGCCACTGATTGGTTTCTCTGGTAGCCCATGGACTCTAGCGACATACATGGTTGAAGGTGGAAGCTCTAAAGCATTCACTAAGATCAAGAAGATGATGTACGCAGAACCACAAACGCTGCACCTGCTTCTAGACAAGCTGGCTGACAGTGTTATCGAATACTTGAACGCGCAAATTAAAGCGGGTGCTCAATCGGTAATGGTATTTGATACATGGGGTGGTGTACTGACTCCTCGTGACTACAACCTATTCTCACTGCAATACATGCACAAAATCGTTGATGGCCTAATCCGTGAAAACGAAGGTCGCCGTGTACCGGTTACTCTGTTCACTAAGAACGGTGGCATGTGGCTTGAGTCTATCGCAGCAACAGGTTGTGATGCGGTTGGTCTAGACTGGACAATCAACATCGCAGATGCAAAAGCTCGCATCGGCGACAAAGTTGCTCTGCAAGGTAACATGGATCCTTCAATGCTTTACGCTCAACCTGAACGTATTCGCGAAGAAGTGGGCAGCATCCTTGAAGGCTTCGGTGACGGTGGTACAGGTCATGTATTTAACCTAGGCCACGGTATCCACTTAGATGTACCGCCAGAGAATGCTGGTGTATTCGTTGACGCTGTTCACGAATTGTCTAAGCCTTACCACAAGTAATTCTGAGTAAGATTATTGAAAGCGCTGTTGGGAAACCAACAGCGCTTTTTTATTGTCTGAAATTGGCATTTGATGGCGGTTTAATCTTATTGTGTGCAGTTAATCAGGCATTTGGATCATGGTAGGCCAAATGCTCTGAGATGTGTTTCCTGATATAAGGAATGACTTCATTTTCAAACCAAGGGTTCTTCTTGAGCCAGATATTATTGCGTGGCGAAGGGTGGGGTAATGGCAAAAACTCAGGCGCCCACCTTTGCCAATCACGCACGGTTTCGGTCAATGTGCTGGTGGTTTTGTTTGTTAGGTAATGGTTTTGTGCGTACTGGCCAATCAGCAGTGTCATTTGAACATTGGGTAGAGATTGCAGCACTTTGTTGTGCCAAAGCTCCGCGCACTCTTTGCGTGGTGGGAGATCACCACTTTTCCCTTTCCCCGGATAACAAAACCCCATAGGCACAATCGCGACTTTTTGCTCGTCGTAAAAAGTATCGCTATCTATCCCTAACCATCCTCTTAATCGTTCGCCACTGGCGTCATTCCAAGGGATGGACGACTCATGCACCTTGATACCCGGCGCTTGACCTATTATCAGCAAGCGCGCGTTTGGATGCGCTTGAATCACCGGGTTGGCACCGTGTGATAGGTGAGGCTCACAAGCTCGGCATTGTCGAATCTCTTTAAGTAACGAAGAGGACATCAGTAACCTTTATCAAAATCGATGACATGATTAAGTGTAAAGCCATCTCGCCACTGTTTGTAATTCTCTGCGAAGATCTCGACTACTTGTCTTGGCTCACTGAGTGCAGCGATGTGTGGAGTGATGGTGACTTGCGGTAGTTTCCAGAAAGGATGTTCCTGAGAGAGGGGTTCACTTTCAAACACATCTAAAAATGCGTGTTCTACCCATCTGTTTTTTATGGCGAGCAACAAGGCTTTATTGTCGATACTTTCCCCTCGACCGACATTAAACAGCAACACATTAGAGCAGTAACCTAACGTGGTTTGGTTCAACAGCTGATAGGTTTCAGCGGTTGATGGCAAGGTGTTGACCACAATATCGGCCTGCTTAAGGGCAGCCTCTATCTCATTGATGTGGAAAGTCTCTTTAAAGGTTTCTTGTTTGGATGGGATACCCGTACGGTTGACACCTATGGTATGAATACCAAAAGCTGCCGCGGTTTTTGCCAAATGACTGCCGATTGAACCTGTTCCTAAAATCACCATAGTTTTGTCAGTTAGGCTAGTATAAAGCTGTGGCTGCCAGTTTCGTTGTTGTTGATGCTGGTGGTAATGAGGGAAGTGTCTACAGTGACTGATTGTGTAACCCAATACGTATTCTGCGATAGCCGGGCCAAAGATGCCTTTGACGTTGGTTAGCGTATAGTCCTGACGCAGATCTGGCTGAGTGAGTTTATTGATTCCAGCATAGGTACTCTGTACCCAGTCTAGCTCTTTAAACTCGCTGAGGCGTTCTGCGATTAGAGGTGGTGACGCCAAGACAATCTGTGCTGATTCGGGGTTTTGAGTGATTTCTAGGTCGGGTAAATCCTGGTTTAGAATCAGTTGCGTATAGGTATCGTCATGCTCAGTAAGAATATAGAGCTTATTCGTAAAATTGTTCATCGGCTTACCTTTTCCCCCCAGGGTTTATCAAGTACACTTTCGCTGTCTTTTTCTGCAATTATTGAGTGACTATGCTTCAGAATCCACTGCAGGTTCGTCTTGAAAAGTTAGAACCTTGGCAACAAATTACCTTTATGGCGTGTCTATGTGAGCGTATGTACCCTAACTATGCCATGTTTTGTGAGAATACAGAATTTGCGGAAGCTCGAATCTATCGTGATGTTTTGGATAGCATTTGGGAAACCCTGACGGTTAAAACAGCAAAGGTGAACTTTGAGCGTCAACTTGAGAAGGTTGAAGAGCTATTCCCTAGCGGTGATGATTTTGATTTTTATGGTGTTTACCCAGCAATGGACGCATGCCAAGGCCTAGCAACGCTAATTCATGGTCTGCTTGACCGTGAACATATGTTGGAAGCGGTAATTAAAGTGAGTCAACAATCGGTGAAGACGGTTGCTGAGCTTGAGTTTGCTCAAGGCGCTGAAGAAGTGACGAACGAAAACCAGAAAGAAAACGAAGCGGTATGTGAAGAGTGGGACGTTCAGTGGGCCATTTTCCGACCTTTACGTGAAACGACTGAGCGTGACTTAGAGTTGATCAAAGACCTACGCCACGAACTGCGTGAAGACCCAGTCAGTAACATTGGTGTTGCGCTATAATTCGCAATTGCACCAAGGTACGAATAAAAACAAAGGCTCCCTAGGGAGCCTTTGTTGTATCTGACGGTATCAAATTTAGATTAAGCGTCTTTTTTGTCTTCGTTCTACACTTTGTCTTTTGATGCGTCGTCGTCATTCGTTGATTTTGCATCTGAAGAGTCGTTGTCTGCTGGAGTTTCTTCCTCGTCCTCGTCCTCGTCATCGCGGTTTTCGATAACACCGTGTGTCTCTTTCCACTTCTCCCAGCGTTGGAACGCCAGTTCTTGCATGTCAGTCGTCTTATCCGCTTCGTCGACAATCTCTTCGCCCACTAGGTGCTCAAAGATGTCTTCTAGGGTGATGATGCCCTGAATAGTGCCGTATTCGTCCACAACTAAAGACAGTTGCAGGCGGTTTGCCATCATCTGGTCAAAGGCCTTAGCCAAGCCCATGTTGTTCAGCAACACGTGGATAGGGCGCATTACTTCACCCAAAGCTTTCTCACCACAACCGGCTTGCTGCAATCTAAACAGCTCTAAGCGGTGAACAAAACCGATGATGTTGTCACTCTGCTCGCTGTAAACCAGCGGACGTGAGAATGGCGTGTCTTTATGTTGTTCTAGGAACGTATTCACACTCATTTCCGCATCAACACGGAATACCACTGGGCGCGGCGTCATTACCTGAGTCACGGGTACATCTTGAATACCCAGTAGGTTGCTCAGGATTTTTGACTCGCCTTCTGCAAATTCACCGCTCTCTTTTGCCAAAATCGCCATTGCAGATAACTCATCACGCATTTTTGGTGCTTGGTGGCCACGAGCAAGACGTTTGGTGATCTGTTCTGAGAACCATACAAACGGTGTTAGGAAGAACACCATCCAACGAAGCACGCTTGCCGAAGCAGGAGCAAGTTGACGCCAGTAGGTTGCACCAATGGTCTTTGGAACAATCTCAGATAATACCAAGATACCTAGCGTTAGCACGGCAGAGAAGACACCTAACCATTGGCTACCAAAAACGACAGCCGCTTGTGCACCTGCTGTCGCAGCACCGATAGTATGGGCGATGGTGTTGAGCGTTAAAATTGACGCAAGCGGGCGGTCAATATCTGTTTTCAGTTTGTCTAAAGACTCTGCTGCAGGGTGCCCATTTTGTTTTAGTTGAGCAATGTAGCTCGGACTAATACTCAAAAGTACAGCTTCCAAAACAGAACAAATGAAAGAAACTCCAATAGCAATGGAGACGTAAATAGATAGCAGCAGCATGTTTGCCCTTAAATTAAATTGTACGCTTTAGCAGCGATTCAGCGTGGATTATAGTGAAAAAGTAGTGGCTAGGTCATCATTAATTTTGCTCTCAGCCCCTTTTAAACAAGGGCTTGCTTAATAAAATCAGTAACAAATTGTGAGTTATTACTCATATTATGGCTAAAACTACGGCATTAGAGCTAAAGATCGACGACAAACCTTTGCCAGATGGGGCATTTATGTTTTAGAGTGAATTGAATTCAAAAATACAAAGAAGGGAAACCTAAAATGAACAAGACTCAATTAATCGACTTTATTGCTGAAAAAGCGGACCTTTCTAAAGCACAAGCTAAAGCTGCTCTAGAAGCGACTCTTGGCGGTGTTACAGATGCTCTTAAAGATGGCGATCAAGTTCAGCTAATTGGTTTTGGTACTTTTAAAGTAAACCACCGTGCAGCTCGCACTGGTCGTAACCCAAAAACTGGTGATGAGATCCAAATCGCTGCTGCAAATGTTCCAGCATTTGTTGCAGGTAAAGCGCTGAAAGATTCAGTGAAATAATCTAAACTGTACCGAGGTAGTCGTATTCCACCTCGGTACAGGTTTTTATGAAAAAAGCATTTCTTCTCGTTTCACTATTATCTACATTTCTTATTGGCTGTTCTTCAACAAGCCCTCGCAAAAACCTAGAGCAATTTGAAACTCACACTGGCGGCCAAGTCATGGGCGACGCGACGAGTTTCTACTGGGTTACAAACAAGCTAACACAACCTCATACTTCAGCTGACTACGTCACTGTCGGCGATTACGGCTGGTACCAAACTGATTATGCTTGGTCAGAAGGCGTGCTTCGTGAATTCATTCGTGAAGGCGAGCAGCGTAACTCTTCTAATGAGCTGGTTCCCTATCGAGTCCATGTGCGTTTCAATAAGTCAGGCGAAGCTGTGTATCAACAGTATCGTATTGATAGCAAAATCTTACCTATCCAAGCCAAGCAGCTTGAAAACTATCAGAAAGAAGCGACGTCGGTTCTAGAGACCACAACGAAGCAGCATGATGAAGGGCTTAGGCTGATTCAGGGTTACTGGAATGGCAGCTCTTTTAAAACGTGCGCTGGTGGTGAGTTTGATCGCATTGAATTTAACCAGACCTTGCCAGGCTTCGTGATTGACCGATTGGCGTCTGTGGAAAGCTATGCGGCGTTTCTTGGCAGTGACTTACTCGGTAAGATGAGCGTGGAAGAGTTACTGATGCTAGCTGAAGACAGCCATGATTGTGTCGTTAGGCCATCATTGTTGAAAGAATAGCGAGTAATCAAAGGATTGAGAGTATTTGGCCTACTGTAGGCCAAGTGCTGATTTGTCTGTACAGACGCGGATTCCTAGAAAGATTGAGTAATAAAAAGGCGCCTATTGAGGCGCCTTTTGTTGTTATTCGCTTACTGTCATTTGCTTACTATTATGAAAAGTAAGCGAGTAACCAGATTGATTACTGCTCTTGCTCGCGCGCAATCGCACGGTAACCAATATCATTGCGGTGGAACATACCATTCCAGCTAACTTGCTTCGTCAACGCGTAAGCGCGCTCTTGAGCCTCAGAAACCGTATTGCCCAGTGCTGTTGCACAAAGTACACGACCGCCGTTTGTCACAACGTCGCCAGCTTCATTATTTGTCGTACCCGCGTGGAAAACCTTTTGGCCTTCAACTTCGCTTGTTGGTAGTGAAATAACGTCACCTTTTGCGTAGTCAGCAGGGTAACCGCCAGCCGCAAGAACAACACCGATAGAAGCGCGTGGATCCCACTTCGATTCTGCTTCGTCGAGCTTCTCGTCGATAGCCATTAGGCAAAGTTCAACAAGGTCTGACTCCATACGCATCATGATAGGTTGCGTTTCAGGGTCGCCAAAGCGGCAGTTGTATTCGATAACTTTAGGTGTGCCGTCAGCATCGATCATTAGGCCAGCGTAAAGGAAACCTGTGTAAGGTGCGCCTTCTGCGTCCATACCACGTACCGTTGGGTAGATAACTTCCTCAAGGATACGGTTGTGGATTTCTGGAGTTACAACCGGCGCAGGAGAGTAAGCACCCATGCCGCCCGTGTTCGGCCCAGTGTCTTTGTCGCCAACACGTTTGTGATCTTGGCTGGTGGCCATAGGAAGCACGCTAGAGCCGTCAACCATTACGATGAAGCTTGCTTCTTCGCCTTCGAGGAACTCTTCGATAACAACGCGGCTGCCTGCTTCGCCAAAGGCGTTGCCCGCTAGCATGTCTTTGATTGCGTCTTCTGCTTCTTCAAGGGTCATCGCAACGATAACGCCTTTACCTGCCGCAAGACCGTCAGCTTTCACTACGATAGGAGCGCCTTGCTCGCGAACGTAAGCGATAGCTGGCTCAATCTCAGTGAAGTTTGAGTAGTAACCTGTTGGGATATCATGACGAGCTAGGAAGTCTTTAGTGAATGCTTTAGAGCCTTCAAGCTGTGCTGCAGCTTGAGTAGGGCCGAAGATTGGCAAACCTACTTCGCGGAATGCATCAACCACACCGATAACCAATGGTGCTTCAGGGCCCACGATAGTCAGTTCGATTTTTTTATCTTGAGCAAACGCGACTAAACCAGCGATGTCTTCAACGCCGATGTTTACGTTCTCTAGTTTTGGCTCAAGTGCAGTACCTGCGTTACCTGGAGCGATGAATACTGTTTCAACGTTTGGGTTTTGTGCTGCTTTCCAACCTAGTGCATGCTCACGACCGCCAGCACCAATAATCAATACATTCATGTTTTAAACCTTCAATCAAAATTGATAGTAGTAGAACTAAAAAATGTCTGAGCAACACTAAATGATAGTGTTGCTCATCTCGGAGCGCAGCGTTCTCGTTTCCCGTAGCGAAGCGCTCTCGTATCTTTTCTTTCTAGTGGCGGAAGTGACGCATGCCCGTAAAGATCATCGCCATGCCGTGTTCGTCTGCTGCTGCGATAACTTCGTCATCACGCATAGAGCCGCCCGGTTGGATAACACACTTGATGCCAGCCTCTGCAGCCGCGTCGATACCGTCACGGAATGGGAAGAATGCATCTGATGCCATCACACAGCCTTCAACCTGTAGACCTTCGTCTGCAGCTTTGATGCCTGCGATTTTCGCAGAGTAAACGCGGCTCATTTGGCCAGCGCCAACACCAATTGTCATGTCGCCTTTCGAGTAAACGATAGCGTTAGATTTAACGTATTTCGCTACTTTCCAGCAGAATAGAGCATCTTTCAATTCTTCAGCTGTAGGTTGGCGCTTAGAAACCACTTTAAGGTCATCTTCAGACACCATGCCTTGGTCGCGGTCTTGAACTAGCAAACCACCGTTAACGCGTTTAACGTCAA
The DNA here is from genome assembly GCF_041467515.1 of Vibrio sp. 10N.247.311.12. Lineage (NCBI taxonomy): Bacteria > Pseudomonadati > Pseudomonadota > Gammaproteobacteria > Vibrionales > Vibrionaceae > Vibrio > Vibrio sp. 10N.247.311.12. Next base: position 45,131 of record NZ_JBFSUV010000029.1, on the reverse strand, counting down.
AGCCAGTTGTCTTCGTTGTCCACTCACCACACTCAAGTAGGCGAAGGTTTTTCTTAGCCGCTACGATTGCTACTGCTTCAGCAGAAACTGATGGTGCAATGATAACTTCAACGAATTGACGCTCAGTGATAGCCGTTGCTGTTGCAGCGTCTAGCTCACGGTTGAAAGCGATGATGCCGCCAAATGCAGAAGTTGGGTCTGTTTTGAATGCACGGTCGTAAGCTTCTAGGATGTTTTCACCTAGTGCAACACCACATGGGTTAGCGTGCTTAACGATCACACATGCTGGCTGGTCGAACTCTTTCACACACTCAAGTGCTGCGTCGGTGTCAGCGATGTTGTTGTAAGAAAGGGCTTTACCTTGAATCTGGCGAGCTGTAGAAACTGATGCTTCTTCAGGGTTTGCTTCAACGTAGAATGCGGCTGCCTGGTGGCTGTTCTCACCGTAGCGCATGTCTTGCTTTTTCTCGAACTGTTGGTTGAACGTGCGAGGGAATTTGCTCTTGTTTTCAGGAGAAGGTTCGTCACCTTCTTTGTTCTCACCGTAAGATGGAACCATAGTGCCGAAGTAGTTTGCGATCATGCCGTCGTAAGAAGCGGTGTGCTCGAATGCCGCGATAGCGAGGTCGAAGCGAGTCTCTAGTGTTAGAGATTTATCGTTCGTGTCCATTTCAGCGACAACGCGCTCGTAGTCGTGTGCGTTAACAACGATCGTTACGTCTTTGTGGTTTTTCGCTGCAGAGCGAACCATTGTAGGGCCGCCGATGTCGATGTTCTCAACAGCATCAGCAAGGGTACAACCTTCTTTAGCAACGGTTTCTGCGAATGGGTATAGGTTTACAACAACCATATCGATAGGGTTGATACCGTGAGTTTCCATCACGTCATCATCTTGGCCACGACGGCCTAGAACACCACCATGAACTTTTGGGTGCAGAGTCTTAACACGGCCATCCATCATTTCTGGGAAACCAGTGTAGTCAGATACTTCTGTAACAGAGATGCCTTTTTCAGCAAGCAGGCGAGCAGTGCCACCGGTAGATAGGATATCTACACCACGGTTAGCAAGAGCTTGTGCAAATTCAACGATACCAGTTTTGTCTGATACGCTGATTAGAGCGCGGCGAATTGGACGAGCGTTATTCATGCTTCCATCTTCCTCAAATTCATGGGGTTAAAATAAAGATATTTGCCAAAAAAGAACTTGTTTCTATCTTCTTAGCGTGGATTATCTTAGATACCAGTAAGAGATAAAATATTGGCCAGTTTTGGTAAAGACCTTTTGGGTTAGTCTTATGATTAAGCTATAAGATAACCAACTCCAAATTTGATGGCGCAGATTCTAACTAATTTATTACAAAAAAGCTCGCGCAATCGTTTGGCATCTCAAAATTAATTATGAAAAGTGCCATTTCAGCCTGAAAAGTAACGATAAGGTTAATTGTGGAATGGACGAAACAGTAGGAAAAAACATGTTTCAGATCGGTGAATTAGCGAAGCGATGCGGTGTGACAGCCGATACCTTGCGATTTTATGAGAAGAATAACCTGATCGCGCCAGCCAGTCGCAGTGACTCGGGTTATCGCCTATATGATGAAAATAACCAGAAACAGGTGACGTTTATTCTCAAATCTAAAGCGTTGGGACTGAGTTTGGACGAGATTAAAGAATTGCTTGAGATTCGCCTCGAGGCCACACAGCACAGTTGCGCTGAAGTGAAGTCGATTACCTCAGCAAAGCTAGAGATGATTGATGAGAAGATTACCGAGTTAACTAAGATTCGCACCGCACTTAAAAAGATTAATGATGCGTGTTGTGGTCACGTAGACGATGATGCAAGCCATTGTTCGATTCTAGCAGCCTTGGACTCAGCAAACGTCGACAAAGGTCGCTGCTGTCGCACTGGAGAGTAATCAGCGACTATCACGGATCGACAAGCCAAAAAAAAGCCAAACTCAACAATGAGCTTGGCTTTCAATTCAATAAATTACGAAAGAACGATTAGTTCATGCCGTATTTTTTAAGTTTCTTGCGAAGAGTACCGCGGTTAATACCCATCATGGTTGCTGCGCGAGTTTGGTTACCGCGAGTGTACTGCATGATAGTGTCTAGTAGTGGCTGTTCAACTTCAGCTAATACTAATTCGTATAACTCGCTGACTTCTTGACCGTTTAATTGAGCAAGGTAATTTTTCAATGATGCTTTAACTGAGTCACGTAGTGGCTTCTGCGTGATTTGGTCTTGTGATGTAACTGTAGTTACTGTCAATGCTTCTGAAGTCAGATTTTGTTCGAACATATTCGGTCTAGCTCTTCTCGTAATTATGGTGCAACGTTATCAAAAAAACCTTCTAGCGCTTCAAGCTGCAGATCACCTGCTTCGAATGCGTTGAAGGTACGGCGAAACTCACTCGCTTGTTCATGTTCTTTTAGATACCAACCCACATGCTTACGAGCGATGCGAGGGCCTAAAAACTCTCCATAAAATTCATGTAGAGCGTGCACATGACCAAGCATGATGTCTTTCACTTCCGAAATCGGGAGTGGGTCCATCGTGGTGCCGTTTTCCAAATAGTGTAGGATTTCGTTAAAAATCCAAGGACGTCCTTGGGCAGGTCGACCTATCATTAAAGCATCAGCGCCGGTGTACTCCAGCACAAACTTCGCTTTTTCCGGACTATCGATATCACCGTTAGCGATAACCGGAATAGATACTGCTTGTTTCGCTGCTTTAATGTGTTTGTATTCTGCCTCACCTTTGTACATACAAGCGCGAGTTCTTCCATGGAGCGCAAGAGCTTGTATGCCGCAGTCTTCGGCTATTTTCGCGATTTGGACACAGTTTCTATTGTCTGTATCCCAGCCTGTGCGCGTTTTCAACGTTACTGGAACGTCGACAGCATTTACCACCGCTTTCAGAATGTCTTCAATGAGTTCTGGATGCTGCAGTAAGGCTGAGCCCGCAAGCTTCTTATTCACTTTTTTGGCTGGACAACCCATGTTGATATCGATGATTTGCGCACCGTTATCGACATTAAATTGAGCAGCCTCGGCCATAAGCTGTGGATCTGCACCAGCGATTTGTACTGAACGAATGCCCGATTCGCCTTCATGTACCATACGCTGCTGAGACTTTGACGTTTTCCAAACTTTCGGATTGGAGGACATCATTTCACTGACTGCCATCCCCGCACCGTAGCGAAGACACAACTCACGGAATGGTCTATCCGTTACGCCAGCCATAGGAGCGACGATTAGATTGTTCTTAAGTTGATAATTTCCGATTTTCAAAAATGTCATCACAGTTCTGTACCAGCAAGGGCGCGCATTTTACGCATTTTTTCTCTGCGTGAAAAGACTAATATTTGAGCATTTACAATTTGTTTTTGTAATTTGTTTAAATTTCAGTCAATTAGCGCCCAAAGTCTTGTCTAGCCTTGCTTGCGACCTGAGATTCGACACCATTCTTGTTGTTCGATGATCGGATCAATGTGAAGCTCATCACGATAATAAGTGGCAACATCTTCTGCTTGTGTATCTAAAACACCCGACATCGCAAGTACACCATTTGGCTTAACTAGGCCCTTGATGATGCCAGAAAGGTCGCGTAATGGACCCGCAAGAATGTTGGCAACAACAACGTCTGCTAGCAAACCTTCCGGTTGATCTTGTGGCAAGAACACCTCTAGTTGCTCAGCAACGCCATTGCGTTGTGCGTTGTCTTTTGATGCAAGCAGAGCTTGAGGATCAATGTCGATCCCGATAACTTTTGCTGCGCCTAGTTTGATCGCAGCGATCGCTAGGATGCCTGAGCCACAACCGAAGTCGATCACGGTTTTGCCTGCAAGGTCTAAGCCTTCAAGCCACTCAAGACACAATGCCGTTGTCGGGTGAGTACCTGTACCAAATGCAAGGCCAGGGTCTAGCATTACGTTAACAGCGTCAGGTTCAGGGATATCGCGCCAGCTAGGGCAGATCCATAAACGCTCACCAAACTTCATTGGGTGGAAGTTGTCCATCCATTCACGCTCCCAATCCTTGTCTTCAATTTGCTCTACTTTATGAGCAAAGTCTGCAGGGAACATGTTGCTTGCTTTAATCTGCGCTAGAACGACACCAGTATCAGTCTCAGCGTCGTAAAGCGCGAGAATGTCAGTATCACCCCAAAGGCGAGTTTCGCCTGGCAGAGGCTCAAATACAGGGGTATCTTGTGCATCCAGGAAAGTTACAGAAAGAGCACCAGTCTCTTCCATTAACATGTCGCCGATTTGTTCGGCATTTTCATTGGTAGCATTAAGCTTGATTTGAATCCAAGGCATGGCTGCATCTTCTATATGAGAAAAATTGGATGGCGAGTCTAGCAGAAAATATGAGCAAATTCACCAAAACCCCACGGAATATAATGGGGATTAAAGATTGATTTTTTCGGCGGTTCAAAAACAAAAATGCTCACCGAAGTGAGCATTTTGACTGTTCTTAAACGAACGGATTATGACAAACCAAGTTTCTTCTCAAGGTAGTGGATGTTTGCACCACCGTGTTGGAAGTTTTCGTCGTTCATAATAGACAGTTGAAGCTCAGTATTAACGTTAATACCTTCAACAATCATTTCACCCAATGCGTTCTTCATACGAGCGATAGCAACATCACGGTTCTCACCGTAAGTGATCAGCTTACCAATCATTGAATCGTAGTGTGGTGGCACTGTGTAACCCGTGTAGATGTGAGATTCCCAACGTACGCCCATGCCGCCTGGTGCGTGGAAACGTTCAATCTTACCTGGTGAAGGTAGGAAACGAACTGGATCTTCAGCATTGATACGACATTCGATTGAATGGCCACGCAGCTTAATGTCATCCTGAGTGAATGATAGAGGCTGACCAGCTGCAATACGTAGCTGTTCTTTCACTAGGTCGATACCCGTTACCATTTCAGTAATCGTGTGTTCAACCTGGATACGAGTGTTCATTTCGATGAAGTAGAATTCACCGTTCTCGTATAGGAATTCAAATGTACCTGCACCGCGGTAACCGATCTCAATACATGCACGAGTACAACGTTCGCCAATGTACTTACGCATCTCTTCAGTGATACCTGGAGCTGGCGCTTCTTCCACAACTTTCTGGTGACGACGTTGCATTGAACAGTCACGCTCACCTAGGTGGATAGCATTACCTTGGCCATCTGCAAGCACTTGTACTTCAATGTGACGTGGGTTTTCTAGGAATTTCTCCATGTAAACCATGTCGTTGTTGAAACATGCTTTTGCTTCAGCACGAGTCATCGCGATAGCTTCTGTTAATTCTGCTTCAGAACGAACAACACGCATACCACGACCGCCGCCGCCGCCAGATGCCTTGATGATAACTGGGAAGCCAATGCGTTTAGCGTGCGCTTTGTTTTTTGCTTCGTCGTCGTCAAGAGGGCCGTCAGAACCTGGTACACAAGGTACGCCAGCTTTCTTCATTGACGTGATAGCTGACACTTTGTCACCCATCATGCGAATGGTTTCAGCTTTAGGGCCAACGAAGATAAAGCCACTGCGCTCTACCTGTTCTGCAAAGTCTGCATTTTCAGATAGGAAGCCGTAGCCAGGGTGAACAGCTACTGCACCTGTAACTTCAGCTGCGCTGATGATACGAGGGATGTTTAGGTAGCTATCGATACCACGAGCTGGACCGATACAAATGGTTTCGTCTGCAAGCAGTACGTGCTTAAGATCACGGTCAGCAGTTGAGTGAACCGCTACCGTTTTAATGCCAAGCTCTTTACATGCACGCAGAATACGTAGTGCAATCTCACCACGGTTCGCGATTACTAATTTATCTAACATAATGAGTGCTCTCTATTATTCGATAATTACTAGAGCTTGGTCGAATTCTACTGGTTGACCGTCTTCAACTAGGATAGCTGTTACAACACCAGATTTATCAGCTTCGATTTGGTTCATCATTTTCATTGCTTCAACGATACATAGCGTTTCGCCAGCAGTTACAGATTGACCAACTTTAACGAATGGTTTTGCGTCTGGGCTTGGAGCGCCGTAGAAAGTACCAACCATTGGAGAAAGAACTTGGTGACCAGCTGGAACTGCAGGAGCTGCTGCTTCTGCTGCTACAGGTGCCGCCGCAGGAGCTGCTGCCGCTACAGGTGCTGGAGCAGCTGCATATTGAACAGGTGCTACAGGTGCAGTGCTGTTACGACTGATTCGTACAGACTCTTCACCTTCAGAGATTTCTAGCTCAGAAATACCAGACTCTTCAACCAATTCGATTAGCTTTTTGATTTTGCGAATATCCATTGTTTCTTTCTCTTTATCTGTTAATTGAACTTACTCTATGACTGAGTAGGTTAGTAATAGTTCGTTGTTTATGTTTACTTTGAGTTGAGCTTGCTGAGCGCAGCGGTCAAAGCAAATTGATAACCTTGGGCACCTAAGCCACAAATCACACCTTCTGCTTTATCAGATAGGTAAGAGTGGTGACGGAATGGTTCACGCGCGTGAACATTCGATAGATGAACCTCAATAAATGGTATGGCAACGCCAAGTAGTGCATCACGCAGTGCCACACTGGTATGTGTAAAGGCTGCTGGGTTGATAATAATAAAATCAACATTTTGATAAGCACTATGGATAGCTTCAATCAGTTCGTACTCACGATTTGACTGTAAGTGAGATAGCTCAACATCGTGTGCTTTCGCTTGCTCGGTCAGTGAGCTAATAATCTGGTCAAGTGTTTGAGAACCGTAGTGTGCGGGCTCTCTAAGGCCTAACAGGTTAAGGTTTGGGCCATTTAAAACTAGAATGCGAAACTTTGTAGACATCGTGGGGCTATCTTCCTTTATCGTGTTTACGAACGTGAATGTTGCCATTTTATTGAAAATTTGCGGTTAATTTCCAGTGAGAAAAACCCAAATTTAAAAATTAGAACCAGATTATAGCTAATTCAGCGCAAATCGCAGCAATTTACTGGTCTAATCTCCTATTGATACAGCTTGGAATTGTTACCAACTTAACAAAAAAGCGTCTTAGCCTTAATTTGGGGCGGGATATTTGAGATCAAGATCAGCCATAAAAAAACCGCCACATAGGTGACGGTTTAGAAAGTGCTGTTTTAAACAGTGATTAGCTGATGTGACTGGTTGCTTATGCCAGTTCTGCTTTCTCGGCAATCAGCTTATCAACCACACTTGGGTCGGCCAGTGTCGAGGTATCACCTAGGTTACCTGTATCGCCAGTCGCGATTTTACGCAGGATACGACGCATGATTTTACCCGAACGAGTTTTTGGTAGAGAGTCGGTCCAGTGCAGTACATCTGGCGTTGCAATTGGGCCAATCTCTTTACGTACCCAGTCTTTTACTTCTTTATGAAGCTCTGCGGTTGGGAACTCACCATCATTCAGCGTGATGTAAGCGTAAATCGCTTGGCCTTTAATATCATGAGGGATGCCCACAATCGCGGCTTCTGCAATCTTATCGAACGCGACTAGAGCCGATTCAATCTCAGCAGTACCCATACGGTGACCTGATACGTTAAGTACATCATCGACACGCCCCGTAATCCAGTAGTAACCGTCTTCATCACGACGAGCGCCGTCACTGGTGAAGTACATGCCTTTAAAGGTCGAGAAGTAAGTCTGTTCGAAGCGGTCATGATCGCCATGAACGGTACGCATTTGGCCTGGCCAAGAGTCAAGAATCACTAGGTTGCCGTCTGTTGCACCCTCAATGACGTTACCCATGTTATCAACCAGTGCCGGTTGCACACCGAAGAATGGACGAGTTGCAGAGCCCGGTTTCAGATCTGTTGCGCCTGGTAGCGGTGCAATCAAGATACCGCCCGTTTCTGTTTGCCACCATGTATCAACAATTGGAGATTGCTCATTACCGATTGTTTTGTAGTACCACTCCCACGCCTCTGGGTTGATAGGTTCACCCACTGAGCCCATGATTCTTAGGCTGTCACGAGAAGTACCTTCAACGGCTTCATTGCCTTTCGCCATCAATGCACGAATAGCCGTTGGCGCCGTATAAAGAATATTAACTTGGTGCTTATCGACCACTTCGCTCATGCGGCTGGTGTTCGGGTAATTTGGCACGCCTTCAAACAGAATCGTTTTTGCGCCATTAGCAAGCGGTCCGTAAACAAGATATGTGTGACCGGTAATCCAACCCACATCGGCTGTACACCAGAAAGTCTCGCCTTCTTGGTAATCGAATACGTATTTGAAGGTCATCGCAGCATAAACAAGGTAGCCACCTGTGGTGTGCATAACGCCTTTAGGTTTACCTGTTGAGCCTGACGTATAAAGGATGAATAGTGGATCTTCTGCGTTCATCTCTTCTGGTGGGCAATCTGCAGATACATTAGCAATAGCATCGTGCCACCACACATCGCGATGTTCGTGCCATGCCACATCACCGCCAGTGCGTTTGAATACAACAACCTTCTCGATGTTTTTCACTTCAGGGTTCGTCAGTGCTTCATCGACATTCTTTTTCAGTGGAACAGCACGGCCGCCACGCACGCCTTCATCGGCAGTGATAACGACTTTAGAATTTGAATCGATAATACGACCAGACAGTGCTTCTGGTGAGAAACCACCAAATACGACTGTGTGAACCGCACCGATACGGGTACACGCCAGCATGGCTACTGCCGCTTCTGGCACCATTGGCATGTATAAACAAACCACATCACCTTTGCGCACGCCTTGCTCTTTTAGAGCATTCGAAAACAGGCACACTTCTTTATGCAGTTCATTAAAAGTTAGAGTTTTATCATCTGCCGGGTCATCGCCTTCCCAGATGATAGCGACTTCATCACCGCGCTCAGCAAGGTGGCGGTCGATACAGTTAGCCGAAACGTTAAGCGTGCCATCTTCAAACCAGCGAATATCAATGTGGCCAGGGTCGAAAGAGGTGTTTTTTACTTGTGTGAAAGGTTTGATCCAATCAACGATTTTTCCGTGTTCACCCCAAAAGCCTTCAGGGTCAGAAACAGATTGCTGGTACATGGCTAGGTAAGTGTCATTATCCGCGTGTGTGGTTGATTTAATATTTTCTTTTACCGGATAAACGTGGGCTTCACTCATTGCATCTCTCCTTGTGCCTACATTCCTAATGAACTGGCAACTTCCTTTGTGTTCAGTTTCTAGGTCTATTACAGAACCGTCTTTGTGTTATCACTCTCGGCTAGGACGGCGATTTCCACAATTAGACTTTAGGATGAGACGCTGCTTTTCACTTACAAAATAGCGAGTTAAGTTCAATTTTGAGATGTTGCTCTCTATGTGAAGCGCCAGTGGTTGAATTAAGAATAAGAAGAGTTGAAACGGGGAAGGTCACCATGTTTCAGGCGCACAAAGATCAGCGCAGCGGAGATAGCGTCTTGTAATGCATCATGTTTATTGACCGGGATAGGTAAATCGAGTTGGCGACAGATGGCGTCCATACTGAGATCAAAATAGGCATTGGGCAGCTGTCTTTCGAGTTTGTCTTGATAGAGTTGGCTCACTTCGACTAATCGGTTAGGCAGTGGAAATCCAAGCTGTTTTAAACAGGCGCGGTCGAGAATTTTTTTATCATAGCGGATGTGATAGCCGACTAAAGGACGATTTCCAATGAAGTTCAGTAGCTCGATTAAAGCCTGTTTTTCTTCGATGCCGTGCTTTAGATCTTGATGACGGATACGGTGGATTTTTATTGAATTGCAATCGAGCGATTGGGGGGCGCGCAACCGGACTTCAAAAGGTTGGCTGGTAATGATTCGGTTACCGATGATCTTGGTCGCGGCAATGGTAACTAATTCTGCCTGATTGGGATCTAGGCTGGTGGTTTCACAATCGAGCGATACATATTCATGATCAATAGGCGCAGTAAACAGAGGCTGATAGAGGGAGCCTTTGAGCTTGTGATGCCAGTAATAGCGAACCAACCTATTCATCGTTCAATGCCTAATCCCGTATCTGATAGTGGTAGCCGAGCCATTGCTTGAATTTCTTCACCACGTGCAGGCTATGACGAAGCAGATCCCTGTCTGCTCGTTCCATCAGTTTGACGTTAATCTTGTTGCTGCTGTGCTGCTGAGAAAGCCTTTGGGCTAAGCGCCACTTAAAGAATTGCTTGAGTGCTTCACTGAGATTATCGGCAGTACTTTGCTCTAATACTTTCTTGCTGACCAGCTGCTCAATGCGTTCGAAGGTGTTGTTGACCGTGACACCATGTTCTAGGCAAAGCGCTCTCACACCATGCACGATAGGGAAAATACCGCCTTGTTTGATATCGAGTCCGGACTTGGATTGCTTCACATTACCAAACAGGGTCAGGGGAACTGAGAAGTTCAGCGCCGGGCGGCAGAACTCCGTCAGAATCAATTCTTGTCCGAGCATTAAATCACTGAGGTGCTGCTTTACAGGTTTTAATAACTCTCTATTCCCCGCTACTGCGTGTGCATCTGCCATGATCGCGATATCCATCACGGTGTCTGGCGTGGCTTTTTTTACCCAATGGGTAAGGGTTTGTTTCCACTCTTGCTCTGAATGCACCCATTTCGGATTGTTGACCATCACGTTGCCCGGGCACAGTGGGTAACCCAATTGTTGAAGGGTATGAGTGAGGTCGTTCATGGCACTTTGGCATTGATGCCACTCCAAGCCATCTTGAATTATGAGCGCGTTGTCTTGATCGGTTTTGAGAATTTGTTCCCCACGGCCTTCGGAACCCAACACGATTAGGCAGCAATGATTATGCAGTGCAGGTGGTATCACCAACTCAAAAGCCTTCTCCATGATCTGTTCGTTGACCGCAGAAATCAGCTCCATGATAAAGCGTGTGCGAATCCCATTACTGAGCAAGCTCTCGACCAGTTGACGTTGTTTGTTGGATGCCATTGCCAATTCTTCAACGCTGGTGGCGCGCGCAATACGCAAAGTAAGAACGTGGGAGTGTGTGGAGAATGCACTGAGAATCTGTGTCATATCCACCATGCCGACCGCATTTTTACCATCACAAACCATCAACCTTTTTACTCGATTTCTGGTCATGGTAATCATGGCGTTAAATAAGAAATCGCCTTGGTTCACGTGCATCACCGGAAACGTTGCGATCTCACCGACAGGCGCATCCAGTGTGAAATTATCGAGCATCACAGCATGCAATAAATTGGTTCGAGTGACGATTCCATACGACAAGGAACATGATGATCCAAAAGCTTTTGGATCATCATATTCCAAATGGACTAGGGCCGAGTCTAACCCTTGTTCTTTAAGGGTTTGAGTGACTTGGTTGATCGGTTGGTTTGGTTCAAGTATCAGTGGTGGGTGATAGATAGAGTCATCCACTTTGGTTAATATAAACTCGGCAAGATTCTGTTGCTGCTGGGCGGCTTCTATCAAAGCTTTTCGTGTTGATAGGTTGCTATCAAAGTAGGCAGCGAATTGGCCATTGGCGTGGTAAAGCTCAAGAAAAATATCGGTGGGCAGCAGATAACTTAATGTATCTTCGAGTGCGATATATTGGTGTTTGGTGTGGGGTTCAAACTGGCTGCGGACATCAAAAATATCGTCATTGGCATAGTGTGCGTAAATCTCACCATCACTGCTCGCGCGCTCTTCAACAGCTCCTTTGATCAAAATATGCAGGTGTCGGCTCGGCCTTTCAGCTTCCAGTATCACTTCTTGAGAGCGGTAATACACCACGTCTAATGAAGAGCGAAGCTTCAACTGTTCGGCGTCGGACAGGCTATCGAAGGGCGGGTGCTGCATATTAAATTTGTCAGGCATAAGCATCACAAGAAGAAATGGGAGTCTTTAATCAGTCTGACAAAATACCAGCGAAGCTCCAGACGACTTTAGTCTAAATGCGAGTATGAGTATTGATGAGCGTGAAATCTCTTGTTGAAATGCGATATCCAGACCCATTGAATATGGGAATACTATCCCAGTAATAATTCCCTTTTTCATCGTATGCGAGATAGGCATAATTGGTGCTGCCTTTTTCCGCACACTTTATAGGTCATTTATGTTTAGCCCTTCACCCTATGGCTGGATCTCTCAGTATTTTCTTGGTTTCTTTTTTGCGTATGGCGTGTATTTGCCATTTTGGGCGTTGTGGTTTGAAGACCAAGGCGTGTCTGCTGGTGATATTGGCGTATTGATTGGTATCGGCTTTGCGACTCGTTGTGTGGCCAACTTAGTGATTACGCCGCGTATCCATAAAGTGGAACACTTGATGCCAGCGCTACGCTGTTTGAGTTTCGCTGCGCTGCTGTTTGTCGGTTTCCACTTCTTCACCGGTGGCAGCTTTATACTGATGTTGTTGGCAACGGTACTGTTTAACCTCTGTTGTGGGCCGATCATTCCTCTTTCTGATGCGATGGCTAACCATTACAGTCGTTTGAAAATGCTCGACTACGGCCGAACTCGTCTTTGGGGATCAATTGCCTTTATCGCAGGTTCAACGGTTGTTGGCTATTTGGTGGCACAATTCGGCACTGACATGATTTTGTATACTGCGCTTGCCGGTGTGTTGCTGTCATTGATTCTTGCGATGAGAAACCCCAATGTGATGCCAGCAACACAATCTGAGCAACAAGCGGCGCGACCAAAACTAGGTGAACTGCTGCGTGAGTCGTCAGTGGTAAAGTTTTTAGCCTTGATGGCGCTGCTGCAAGGTAGTCATGCGGCTTACTACAGTTTTAGTGCGATTTATTGGAAAGAAGCGGGTCACTCAGAAGCTATCATCGGTTATTTGTGGAGTTTAGGTGTTGTTGCTGAAGTGGCCGTATTTGCTCTGAGTAAGCGATTATTCTCAGGCTGGTCACTGCGTACTTTGTTTGTCGTCGCGGCTATTGGGGTGATGGCGCGTTGGGGTATAACCGCATCAACCACGGCGATTTTTGCACTGGTGATGGTGCAGTTGCTGCACGGTGTGACATTTGCCATGGCACACATCGCCGCGATTCAATACATCCAATCTGAAGAACAAAACAAGATGGTTGCGCTACAAGCCCTGTATAACGCGATTCCATTAGGTGCCTTTATTGCACTGATGACCACCTTAAGTGGTTGGGGTTATGAGCTTTGGGGCGCAAATATTTTCTGGGGCATGGCTGCAATGGGTGCACTTGCTCTGTTCATTAAGTTGGATGAAAGAAGTTCAGTGGTTGAGATTAATCAATCAGATTCGGAACAGTCAGAATCTCACAGCAAATGCTGATAATTAGAGTCTAAAGCACAGAATTTAAGCGATGCGATTGAGTTAATCACCCATCCTTAGTTAAATGAAACCTCTCCCTTATGGAGAGGTTTTTTTATGGATGAAAAAAGGGTTTTCAATGCAAGGATGGATAGTAATTCCAGTCTCTTTAGCCTACTTGGGCGTGTTATTTCTGATCGCTTGGTATGGAGACAGGCAGGTTCGTTGGCTATCGCGTTGGCGCCCGTGGATCTATAGCCTTTCGATTGCCGTGTATTGTACCTCTTGGACCTTCTATGGAACGGTCGGGCAGGCGAGTAACAACCCTTGGTCTTTTTTACCCATTTACCTCGCCCCGATTCTAGTCTTTACACTAGGCTGGCGGATCTTGGCGCGGCTGATCCTGATTGCGAAGCGGGAACATATCACCTCCATTGCCGACTTTATCGCGGCTCGTTATGGAAAATCTCAGGGCTTAGCGGTGGCGGTGACGGTTATCGCCGTGGTTGGTATCCTTCCTTATATTGCTCTGCAACTGCGTGGTATTACCATGGGGTTGGATATTGTTGCACCCAACCTAGCGGCTGACTTCGGTTATCAGGACTATCATGTGTCTTGGTTTGTGGTCGGTGCTTTGGCTATTTTCACCATGCTGTTTGGTACAAGACACATTGATAACACAGAGCATCACCGTGGCATGATGATGGCGGTGGCGTTTGAATCCATCGTTAAGCTCGCGGCATTCCTGATCGTTGGCCTATTCATCATGTATCTGGCGATGAGCAGCGACAAGATCGACTTGCTTGATGTGGCGGCTTCCACCTACGAATCACCCAATATTCCGACCTTAATTATTCATACCGTTTTGACCATGTTGGCGATTGTCTGTCTGCCACGCCAGTTCCATACCATGGTGGTAGAGAACGAACGCCCTCAAGACCTGCATACCGCTCGTTGGTTGTTTCCGCTTTACCTGATTTTGATGGGACTGTTCGTGCTGCCAATTGCTTGGGCAGGACAAGGACTACTTACTGGTATGCCAGCGGATACCTATGTGATCAGTGTGCCAATGTCAGAAGGCGCTAATCACATTGCCTTGCTGGCTTTCCTTGGTGGTACGTCTGCGGCAAGTGGCATGGTGATAGTGTCGACCATCGCCTTGGCGATCATGGTGTCGAATGATTTAGTGATGCCATTGTTACTGCGCCGTATGCGCCTAACTCAAAGAACCCATCGACACTTTTCTGGCCTGCTCTTGGTGATTCGCCGCGGGCTAATTTTACTGCTGTTACTGGGTGCTTGGCTGTTTTATCAGGCGCTCGATACCATCCATTCACTGTCAGCGATTGGCTTTCTTTCCTTTGCTGCGATTGCTCAATTCGCGCCAGCACTTATTGGTGGTTTGTACTGGCGCCCGGGTAACCGCAAGGGCGTGTATGTCGGCTTAATGGTGGGCTCGTTGATTTGGCTGATTACCTTGATGAGCCAAACCAGCATGTTGGCTGGCGACAGTGAAAGTAACCTTTTACTGTGGATTATCACGCCGCCAGAACTGCTCAGTAGCTGGAATATCAGCAGTTCAAACTGGGGCATTGTGCTGAGTATTGTACTTAATACCTTGTGCTATGCCGTGGTTTCGATGACGACTCGCCCAAGCCTAAGTGAGCGCTTACAATCAGCAGCATTTGTTGGCACGCCGCTGCCTGAAAACGAGAATATCAGCCTTTACCAGAACCGAGTGACGGTCGCTGAATTAGAGATGCTGGCGTCGCGTTTTGTAGGCCGTAAGCGTGCCAAAAGTGCCTTACACAGCTATTGGCAACAACACGGTCAGCCGCTGCTTCCTAATCAACAAGCGCCTGCAAGTCTGATTCGACACGCAGAGCGCGTGCTCGCCGGAGTATTCGGTGCTTCGTCTGCTAAGTTAGTACTTACTTCCGCTTTACAGGGAAGAAACATGCAGCTTGAAGAAGTCGCGACCATCGTGGATGAAGCTTCGGAACTGTACGACTTCAGCCGTGGTTTACTGCAAGGCGCGATTGAACATATTGGCCAAGGCATCGCAGTAATCGACAAACAAATGAGGCTGGTGGCGTGGAATCAGCGCTATCTAGAATTGTTTGAGTTCCCTGCTGGTTTGATACAAGTGGGCAGGCCGATCTCCGATGTGATTCGCCATAATGCTCAGCAAGGTTTGTGTGGTCCGGGTGACCCTGAAGATCATGTGCGTCGCCGTGTTTATCATTTGGAGCAAGGCACTCGACATACCTCTTCTCGCATTCGTCCTGATGGTCGAGTGATTGAAGTGCAAGGTAACCCGATGCCAAGTGGTGGCTTTGTGATGAGCTTTACCGACATCACGGTATTCCGACAAGCAGAGCAAGCGCTAAAAGATGCCAACGAAAGTTTGGAATCGAGAGTGCATGAGCGAACTCAAGAACTCGAAAAACTGAACCATCGCTTGGTAAAAGCCACGCAGATTTCGGATCAAGAATCACAATCTAAGAGTCGTTTTCTAGCCGCGGTAAGCCACGATTTGATGCAGCCGCTCAATGCCGCACGTCTATTTGCTTCGTCACTGTCTGAGGTGGCAAAAGAGCAAGAGGTGAAGCAATTGTCATCTCACATCGAGAGTGCACTTGGCGCCGCAGAAGATTTGATTGGTGACTTGCTGGATATCTCTCGATTGGAGTCCGGAAAGTTAGAAACCAACATTCACGCGATTGCCGTGCATGACGTATTAACCAATTTGAACGCGGAATTTAGCGCTCTAGCGAGACAACAGAAAATTGAGTTTAAGATGATTCCGTCGTCATTGTTCATTCATTCAGACCCTAAGCTGTTGAGGCGTGTGATTCAGAACTTTTTGACCAATGCGTTCCGCTATAACCCGGAAGGGAAAGTGGTACTGGGTGCGAGAAGAGTGAATGGACAGGTTCGAATTGATGTGTGGGATAATGGAACCGGTATCGATGAAGACAAGCAACAAGAAATCTTTGAAGAGTTTACTCGTGGCAGCCAAGTACGAGCCGATCAAGGATTGGGGTTAGGGCTGGCTATCTCGAAAGGTATTGCTCATGTGCTTGGCCATCAAATTTCGATGCGCTCATGGCCGGGGCAAGGCAGTGTCTTTTCCATCACCTTAGCTAGAGCGGAAAAAGTGGCTCCAGTTGTGCAAGCTTCGACGCCAATGGCGACCAGCGACATCGAACATCTCAAGATATTGTGTGTCGATAATGAACGAGAAATCTTAGTCGGTATGGAAAACCTGATCGGACGTTGGGGCTGTGAGGTTAAGACGGCGGTTGATTTGGTCGAAAGCTTGCAGTGCCTAGATGAGGGTTGGCTACCTGATGTGATTTTCTCTGATTACCGTTTAGATAATGGCAGAACTGGTCTGGAAGTCTTACAGCAGTGTCGCTTGCGCCTTGGTGATTCTTTTGAAGGGGTCATCATCAGTGCCGATAGAACCGATGACATGCTGGCAGCGATAAAGGCCAACAGCTTTAGCTTTATTGCCAAGCCAGTGAAACCGTTAAAACTCAGAGCGGTCTTGAATCGGGTGAGTTAGTTTAATTAACTCTTAGATATTAAAAAGGCCTCAGATGAGGCCTTTTTTGTCTCTGTTTTTTTGCGAACGCCGATTCGCTTGTTAATTCAATAACTAACCAGCAATGCCACCTTGTGTCAGTGTGGTTGGATCAAGCAGTTTACTGAGCTCTTCTCGGCTAAGATCGGTTTCTCTTTCTGCGACATCCAGAATTGGTAAGCCTTCTTTGTAAGCTTTCTTGGCAATATCAGCCGCCTTCAAGTAGCCAATCACAGGGTTAAGTGCGGTCACTAGGATTGGGTTCTTTGACAGTGCCAAATCGAGATTGTCTTGGCGTACCGTGAAGGTCGCGATGGCTTTGTCCGCTAAAGCGACTGAGCTGTTTGCCAATAACTCAATACTTTCCAACACGTTATGAGCAATCACTGGCAGCATCACATTAAGTTGGAAGTTACCTGATTGTCCGGCTACGGTAATGGTGGTGTCGTTGCCAATGACTTGCGCCGCCGCCATAGCTGCAGCTTCTGGAATCACAGGATTTACCTTGCCAGGCATGATCGATGAGCCTGGTTGTAGAGCCTGTAATTCAATTTCCCCTAAGCCAGCCAACGGCCCAGAGTTCATCCAGCGAAGATCGTTTGAGATCTTCATGATCGCAACTGCTGCCGTTTTGAGCTGACCTGACAGCGCAACGATCGCGTCTTGACTGCTGAGGTTAAAAAAGAAGTTTTCACTCGAGCTAAAACTGATCTTTGTCGATTGAGACAGGTTACTCGCAAACTTATCGGCAAAGCGTGGGTCAGCATTGATCCCTGTTCCAACCGCAGTACCACCTTGTGCTAAAGCCTTGATAGCGGGCAGGGTGTTCTCTATTGCTTGCTTAGCGTGTTCTATCTGAAATTTCCAACCACCTAGCTCTTGAGCAAAGGTCATTGGCATCGCATCCATTAGATGAGTGCGGCCGGTCTTCACGACCTCTGCAAGTTCCTGTTGCTTGATAGTGAGTGCTTCAGAAAGGTGAGTTAATGCAGGTAATAGCTTATTTTCAGCCATCAAAGCAACGCTCACTTGAATTGCGGTTGGCACCACATCGTTACTGCTTTGGCCCATGTTGACGTGATCATTGGGGTTCACGTCGCCTTGCAAGCTTCTTGAGGCAAGCGTAGCAATCACTTCATTGGCATTCATGTTGGAACTGGTACCTGAACCGGTTTGGTAGACATCGATAGGGAATTGATCGAGGTGTTTACCCTCAATGATCTCTTGGCTGGCTTCGGCTATCGCGTTGGCAATATCACCTTCCAGTAGACCTAACTGAGCATTGGTATCTGCCGCTGCCTGTTTAATTAACGCCAGTGCTTGAATAAAACTGGTCGGCATCTTGTGAGAGCTAAACGCGAAGTTATCCGCTGCACGCTGAGTTTGTGCTTGGTATAGCGCATCGGCAGGGACTTTCACTTCGCCCATGCTGTCTTTTTCAATCCGAAATTGTAGGGTCATGTTCTATCCTTGTTAGCCAAGTGGGGCTTGGACTTGTTGTAGTGTTTGGCTGAGATTCAAAAAACGCGCTTGGCCTTGAGGTTGCTGGCAGTAGTGGCGCTTCAAATAAAATAGTGGTGAGTGAATAGAGTCTAGGCAGATATGACGAAAGGCGAAACTGCGCTGAGGAGACTCAATCGCTTCAATCAAATGAAAGAAAACTTGGCGTAGATACAGCTCGCACAACAAGATGTTTTCTTGAGCGGCATGCTTTTCATAGTAAGCCGAAAGCGTCAGTGCACACTCGATATACTCTCGAATTACACACGGCTCATGGCCTTGAACTTGTTCTAATGAAGCAAAGCGATCCTGTGCTTTGTAAAATCTCGAATAGAGAACCTGCTGCTCTTTCATCATCATCTGCATCTCTTTATTGGATGTTAATGATAATTATTATCAAATAAAGTTTTAAAAACAACCCTTTGTTTATCTTTTTATAAAGTGAGCAGAAAAAGAAAAAGCCGATACACGAAGTATCGGCTTTCTGGAGTCAGTACCTAATCCCTACAATGTAAGTACTGATTCATTTTTTGCTAAACATCTTTGTTTAGTGGTCGTGCTTAGTGGTCGTGAGCTTCACCTGCACCTTTCGGGTAACGGATGTTCTCAACCATATCTTGTACATCTTGTGGTACTTCAGCAGTTACTTTGTTTACAGCAATCGATACTACGAAGTTTAGACACATACCTAGCGTACCGATGCCTTCTGGGCTGATACCAAACCACCAGTTTTCAGGTGTGCTTGCTGCTGGGTTAATGAACTTGAAGTAGATGATGTAGCTTGCTGTGAAGGCAATACCTGACAACATACCTGCAATTGCGCCTTCCTTGTTCATCTTCTTGTAGAAGATACCTAGGATAATCGCTGGGAAGAAGGATGCTGCGGCTAAGCCGAAGGCAAACGCTACTACCTGTGCTACAAAGCCTGGTGGGTTAATACCTAAGTAACCGGCACCGACAATCGCGACCATGGCTGCCAGACGAGCGGCTAACAGCTCCTGCTTGTCGGTCATGTTTGGTCTGAAGCCTTTCTTCAACAAGTCATGTGAAATCGACGTTGAGATGACCAATAGTAGACCCGCGGCTGTTGATAGTGCGGCTGCTAGGCCACCGGCTGCAAGCAGTGCTACAACCCAGTTTGGTAGTTTCGCTAGCTCTGGAGAAGCCAGTACGATGATGTCACGGTTAATCTTCATCTCGTTGCGCTCATCGCCCGAGTAGAACATTTTGCCATCGCCGTTCTTATCTTCCCAACCTACTAGGCCAGTGCTTTCCCAGTTTTTGTACCAGCTTGGTGCGTCCGCTGCAGCGACACCTTGCATGTCAGGGCCGTTGATTGTTTCGATCATGTTTACACGAGCGAATGCTGCAACGCCTGGTGCTGTTGTGTATAGCAATGAGATGAACAGTAGTGCCCAACCCGCTGAGATACGAGCATCACGTACTTTTGGTACCGTGAAGAAACGAATGATTACGTGTGGAAGACCCGCAGTACCGACCATTAGAGCCGCACAGATGAAGAATACATCTACCATGCTCTTGTTACCTTCGGTATAGGCGGTAAATCCGAGTTCTTCGGTCAGTCCATCCAGTTTATCAAGAAGGTAAACATCTGTGCCTGATAGCGTAGAGCCCATACCAACTTGTGGAAGTGGGTTACCTGTCATCATGATTGAGGTAAAGATTGCTGGAACAAGGAAGGCGAAAATGAGGACACAGAATTGAGCTACCTGCGTATAAGTGATGCCTTTCATGCCACCTAGTACTGCGTAGAAGAACACAATACCCATACCAATGATGATGCCTAGGTTAATATCAACTTCTAGGAAACGAGAGAATACAACGCCCACACCACGCATCTGGCCTGCAACGTACGTAAACGATACGAAGATTGCACAGAATACCGCTACCATACGTGCCGTTTTCGAGTAGTAACGCTCACCGATGAAATCAGGAACCGTAAACTGACCGAACTTACGTAGGTAAGGTGCTAAACATAGCGCAAGTAGTACATAACCACCTGTCCAACCCATTAGGTAAACCGCACCGTCGTAACCAACGAATGAGATGATACCTGCCATTGAGATGAATGATGCTGCCGACATCCAGTCAGCGGCGGTCGCCATGCCGTTTGCTACTGGGTGTACACCACCGCCAGCAACGTAGAACTCACTAGTAGACCCTGCACGAGCCCAGATTGCGATGCCGATATATACCGCGAAAGTAATACCGACGAGAATAAACGTCCAAGTTTGAATATCCATGTTCTAGCCTCTAGTCTTCCTGTACGTTGTATTTTTTGTCGAGCGCATTCATGCGGACAACGTAAATAAATATCAGCGCCACGAAGGTGTATATCGAACCTTGCTGAGCGAACCAAAATCCTAGCTTGAACCCGCCAAACTGAACGGTATTGAGGGCATCCACAAATAAGATGCCAGCGCCGTAAGACACCGCAAACCAGACCGCGAGCAGTGTTCCCATAATTCCCAAGTTTTCCTTCCAGTAGGCTTGAGCATGTTCCGTAGATTCGAACGCCATTGCCTTCTCCTTTATTCCGTTTTCGTAGAAACTGTTTTTGTGAAACCGTTTTGTAAAATAGCGTGTTAACGTAATGTTACGATTTAGAATGTAGCAAGGATAAGTCAAGGGATCTGTGCAACTTTAGTCGGGATGGTATTAGCGCTAATGTACTGAAATATGGGAGCTAGGAGACATAACCATAGAAAAATGTGATGTTACAATGTTGTTAAATTAGCCAAAGGTCTAACAAAAAGGGATGAATTAGACTGCGAGTCATAAAATTTAACAACTAAATGACCGAGAAACGGTATTTAGCCCTGCTTATGACACGAAGCGAAACATAAGTTTGTTATAGTAACAACGGCACTTTCACCGACCGTGCCTTGCTAAACGGCAGAAGATCAACAAGCTAGCGGCAGAAGATCAACATGCTTATATCTTGAGTTTTATTCTTTGGGGGAACGAATTGGACGCAATAACTATCAACCACTTATTTTTAACTGGTGCGGTGCTCATCGCCATCAGTGTGCTTTTCTCACAAGTGTCCTCACGATTGGGCGTTCCGATTCTTTTGATCTTTTTATTCGTTGGTATGTTAGCGGGTGAAGATGGACCCGGTAATATTCATTTCGATGATTACTCACTGACCTACTTGGTGAGTAACCTTGCGCTTGCCGTGATTCTGTTGGATGGCGGTATGCGAACCAAGGTGGCGAGCTTCAAGGTCGCTTTCTGGCCTTCGCTCTCGCTGGCGACGATAGGTGTCGCATGTACAGCAACCTTAACCGGATTAATGGCGGCTTGGCTGTTTGATTTGTCATTAATGCAGGGCATCTTGGTCGGGGCGATTGTTGGTTCAACCGATGCGGCAGCGGTATTCTCTTTGCTGAAAGGACAGAGTCTCAATGAGCGTGTTGGCTCAACCCTAGAGATCGAATCGGGCACTAACGACCCAATGGCGGTCTTCCTGACGGTGACCTTAATTGCGCTGTTAGGTAACCCTGACGCTGAGATGGGAATGAACTTCCTACTGCAAAGTTTTGCGATGCAGTTTGGTATCGGTACTCTTGTTGGTATTGGCGGCGGCTGGGTTCTATGGAGCTTAATCAATCGAGTACAATTGGCTGATGGCCTTTATTCCATTCTGGTACTCAGTGGGGGCGTGGCGCTGTTTGCGTTCTCTAACATGCTTGGCGGCAGCGGCATCTTATCGATTTACCTAGTGGGCTTGTTCATTGGTAATCGTCCGACGCGCTCTCGACACTCGATTCTTAATGTTCTTGATGGCATGACGTGGCTAAGCCAGATCGTGATGTTCTTGGTATTGGGTTTATTGGTGACGCCATCAACGTTGATGGACATTGCTCTGCCTGCGCTGGCACTGGCCTTCGGTATGATTTTGTTTGCTCGTCCGCTGTCGGTTTGGTTGGGTTTACTGCCGTTCAGAAGCTTTTCCACCAAAGAACGCTGGTTTGTTTCTTGGGTAGGTTTGCGTGGTGCAGTACCAATCATCTTAGCGGTATTCCCGATGATGGCTGGCCTGCCTAATGCTCAGCTTTACTTCAACATCGCGTTCTTCGTGGTTATGGTGTCGCTGATTGTTCAAGGCGGTAGCTTGATGAAAGTTGCAAGACTCGCTCAAGTGACTTTACCACCGACGCCAACACCGATTTCTCGTACCGGTATGGAGATTTATCCGACCAGTGAGTGGGAGATGTTTGTTTACAAATTGAAAGACGAGAAGTGGTGTGTCGGCGAGCCGCTTAAACGCTTATCTATGCCAGAAGGGACGCGCATTGCGGCAGTGTTTCGACAAGATGCCATGCTTCACCCATCAGGCAGCACCGTGTTAGAGGCGAACGATATCTTATGTGTGCTTGGTCAAGACAAAGATTTGGACAGCTTAAGTTCGTTGTTCAGTGAGGCGCCTCTAGCAGAAGAGGCGGCACGATTCTTTGGTGACTTCTTCTTGGATGTTGAGCTATCAGTTGCGGCAGTGAGTGATTGTTATGGTATTGAACTTGGCTCGGAAGAAGAGCGAGAAATGACGCTAAAACAATTGGTTGCTCAAGAGCTTGGCGCACACTCTGTATTGGGTGATAGCTTTGAGTGGCATGACATCACTTGGGTGGTTGCAGAGATAGATGATCATAAAGTCGTCAGGTTGGGTTTATGTTTACCTAAGACGACTTTAGAAGAGGATATCAGTGAAGCTTAATTGTGGACTTCTTGTAGCAAGATAACCGCTTGAGTACGATTTTTCACATCCAGTTTACGGAAGATGGCCGTCATATGTGCTTTGATGGTCGCTTCCGAAACATTCAATTCATACGCGATTTGCTTGTTAAGCAAGCCGTCAGAAAGCATCCCTAATACCTTGTATTGCTGAGGCGTCAGTGTGGAAATCTTTTCTGCAAGGTCGCTACACGCTGCATTATTGGTGATAAGCCCTTCAGGGAAGAACGGGTCGCCATTCAGCACTTGATTCAGTGCACTCACCAACTCACGCATATCACTCGACTTAGGAATAAAGCCAAACGCACCGTGGCTCTTCACCTGAGTGACCACGCTGGCATCTTCACTGGCAGAAACCACCACAATCGGTAGATCTGGGTATTCAGCGCGCAGTTGAATTAAGCCTGACATGCCATTGGCGCCCGGCATTTTCAGATCGAGCAGTAATAAATCCGGCTCGCCTTCTTTCTTTAGCAGAGTCAGTAAGGCATCGAGAGAATCGGCCTCAAGCAGGTTCGCACCACTGATCGCCATATGAACTGACTGAAACAGGGCGTTGCGAAAGAGAGGGTGGTCATCAGCAATGATGATGGTATAGGTCGAGTCCATGACGTTCATACTTTTAACAATTTAGTTAATATTTATTATCATCCTGATTGAGTATGTGGACAATATCTATGCATTAAAAGTCTGAACCATATCGACTTTTATCCCCGGAATAAGAAAGCGTTACTCTGAATAGCAAAAAAGCCGCACTGCCATCTCGTTACGGAGGGGCGGTGCGGCTTTCGATTCGGCTTATATTTTAGTGAATATTGCCGTTATAGCTGGTGGTTTTGCATGTGTTTTAAGAATACATCAGCAGGCATAAAACCGGTTACACGAGCATTTGGAACATGGTTACCCTCGCCATCCCAGAACTCAATCGTCGGTAAGCCAAGTACCTGTAATTGTTTAAGCAGTTCAATGTCTTGAGGCAGGTTTCTCGTTACATCGGCTTGTAGCAGTACAAAGTCAGAAAGCTTGTTTTCCACATCAGCTTGATGGAAGGTGTACTTCTCGAACTCTTTACACGCCACACACCAATCGGCGTAGAAGTCGAGCATCACAGGCTTACCGAGTTTCTTCGCTTCGATGAGCTGGATTTCTAGCTCTTCAACCGTGTTGATGCGTGCAAATTGGATGTGCTGTTGTTCTACCGTTACGCTCTTCTCCGCAAACCAATAGTTCAATGCAGGCTGTGCCGAAGCAAACAAGCCAAGCATCGCGATGATGCCTACCGCACTCTGCTTCCAGCCGCCGAATGGCAGTGCATTCTTGCTATGGTACAGCCAACCAAAGGCGATGAAGCCAAGGCCAGACCAAAGCACGGTTGCCCACAATTCAGGAATGATGCGCTCTAGCAGGAAGATAGGTGCTGCCAGCAAGATAAAGCCGAATACGATCTTCACCTTGTCCATCCAGCTGCCCGCTTTAGGCAATAGCTTATTACCAAATACCGCAACTAAAATCAGCGGAATACCCATACCCATGGCTAATGCATACAGAGCAATCGCACCGGTAAATAGGTCGCCACTCTGAGCCACATACAGCAGCGCGCCTGACAATGGCGCCGTGGTACAAGGTGAACACACCAAGCCAGAGATAGCGCCCATTGCGAATACGCCCAAGGTATTGCCACCTTGCTGCTTATTGCTTTGATTGTTGAGCCAAGTTTGAATGCTGCTTGGCAGTTGCAGGTTATAAACGCCAAACATCGACATTGCCAACGCCACGAACAGAACACTCAGCGCGATCAGCACGTAAGGGTGCTGCATAGCGGCTTGGAACTGCATGCCTGCTGAAGCAACCACTAAACCTAATAAGGTGTAGGTTAACGCCATGCCTTGCACGTAAATAAAGGACAGCATCAGCGCGCGACCTTGGCTGAGTTTGCCACCACCTAAAACGATACCCGTTAGAATCGGATACATAGGCAGCACACACGGCGTAAAGGCTAAACCAACACCGAGTGCTAAGAATAATAGAGGGGTCCACCAACTGTCACCGAGCTTATCGGCTAAGCCTGCTTCTTTTGAAACAGGGGCATTTGGCTGTTGAGTCGTGTTACTTACAACGTCTGCTTTCGGAGATGTTGGTTGCGTAGAAACATCGGTTTCGTTGCCAGCAGAAGATGAAGCTTGTGAGTCACTACCTTGCGAATTAGCAGAACCTGTTGCTGTGAAAGGTTCAATGTCGATGATACGAGTCTCTGGTGGGTAGCAGAACCCTGCGTCCGCACAGCCTTGATACTTAACGATCAGCTGTGAGCCATCTTGGTAACTCTGCAGAGGAACTTGCACGAATAACGGCTGAGTATAAATGCTCACTTCACCGAAGAATTCATCTTGGTGCGGCTTACCATCTTCTAATTCAACATTACCGATAGCGAGATTTTGCCCGGTGAACGAGAGGCTATGTTGATAGAGGTAGTAGCCCTCTTTTACTTGCCAGTCGAGAAGGACTTTGTCGTCTTGCTGGTAGTAATTGAAAGGGAAAGCTTGGTCTACAGGGACAAAACCATTGTTATTGCCTCCGAAGCTTGGCTCGGCGTTGTCGTTCCCAAATAGCGCCCACGCAGGCTGGGTGAATAGGGAAACACAAACAAAAAGTAATGTGGCAAGTCGTCGCATACTATTTAGTCATCAAAATGGAGTTGAAGGTATCTTAACTCAATCAGACCGTAATAGTTTGCTATTAGTTTCATCGGCAAACAAATATCCCCTAAGGCGGGATAGCGACTTTACTGGGTAATCGAGAGGGGATCTGTAGTT
Organism: Vibrio sp. 10N.247.311.12; assembly: GCF_041467515.1. Classification (NCBI taxonomy): domain Bacteria; kingdom Pseudomonadati; phylum Pseudomonadota; class Gammaproteobacteria; order Vibrionales; family Vibrionaceae; genus Vibrio; species Vibrio sp. 10N.247.311.12. The sequence continues at coordinate 19,273 of NZ_JBFSUV010000029.1, read as the reverse complement.
CAACTTGAGTTGCTTGCGCTTGGCAAAGAGACATTTAGGCAACACCCAAGCGTGCTTTTACGACTTGTTCGCAAGCATCAATATTCATCGTATCTTTTGGAATAATAAGCACAGTATCATTGCCGCCAACGGTGCCGATAATCTCAGTATGTGGGTCGATATCGACTAATCTTGCGACTAATTGCGCACAACCTGGATGAGTTTTTACGATGACCATCGCTTGGTTATGAGTGATGAATTCGATTTGCGATGAGATGGATGCATCGACACGAACCGGTGCACTTTCAACCGTGATGCAGTAAACCTTTTTACCGCAAGCATTCTGAATTTTGACAACGCCAAGCTGTGACAAAATACGAGAGACGGTCGATTGGCTGATACCTGTATAGCCAATATCGACGAGTTTCTCTCGCAGTTGATTTTGGGTCGAGAAGCTTTGTTGTTGTAGTAAGCGTTTGCACGCTGCAGTCAGTGTTTTATCTTCAGCTGAATACAAGCAACCGTGCTCAGTGATTGGGTTCATGAACAACTCCTTAAGGTCAACATGTGGTTATCGCTTGTCCATAGCGCTGAGCGTACTCCCAAAGCCGTAGAGTACGATTGTTAAATAGGGCTTACCGATGAATCCCGAAATAAAGAGGGAAGGTATGCGTGATATATGATCGTCTATCCATTGAGTCTACCACTAAAGGATAGTTATCTTTTTGAAGGGGATCACCAAATAAAATTCTAGTTAATTGCTTTTATTTTGGAGTTTTATTCTTTTGTTAAATGGATATTTATTCCAAGTTTGGCATAAATATCCATCGGTATTAGGGTGCTTTGGAGACCGTGATAATGGCGCTAAGGGTTAGCGAATTTCACTCATGATCTCGCGAGAGAATACTTTTTCACAGTAGTGACATTTTAGCTGCACGTTTTCCTGTTTTAGCTGCACTTTAAAGCTGCTTTCGACTGGCTCACCGTGTGAGATACAGTTGCTATTCGGGCAAGAGTAGACACTGTTGATTTGGTCTGGCAGTACTAATGTTAGCTTGTTCACCACCTTGTACTCTTCAATCTGATTGACCGTCGCTTGCGGGGCGTACAGAGCCAATTGGTTGGCTTGTTCCTTGGTCAGAAAGATGTTCTCAATCTTGATTAGGTCTTTGTTGCCGAGCGCTGATGATGGCAGGTTTAACCCCATAGTGATGCGCTGCTCTGTTTTATGCAGCTTGAACAGTTTGAGAATTTTAATCCCAAGATGAGCAGGGATGTGGTCAATGACGCTGCCATTACGGATCGCTTCTACTTGTAGCTGAGTTTGTTTAACCATGACTGTATCTCCTGCTTATAAAGTGTCGTTTAGAACTAGGGCTAATAAAGCTTCACGTGCATACACACCGTTTTCAGCTTGTTCGAAGTAGTAAGCGTGTGGCGTTTTATCGACGTCAGTTGTGATTTCGTCGACACGTGGCAGTGGGTGAAGCACCTTCATGTTTTGGCGAGCGTCTTTCAGCGTATCGGCCGTCAGAATGTAAGCCGATTTCATGTGCGCGTATTCTGACGCATCAAAGCGCTCTTTCTGTACGCGAGTCATGTACAGAACATCCAGTTCAGGCACCACTTCTTCAATGCTGCTGTGGGTGCTGTATTGGATGCCCATCTCTTCCAGTTCTTCACAAATGTAATCCGGCATGGCTAACACTTCTGGCGCGATAAAGAAGAAACGCACGTTGTTGAATTTTGATAGTGCTTGCGTCAATGAGTGCACGGTGCGGCCATATTTTAGGTCGCCAACAAATGCCACATTGAGGTTGTCGAGCGTGCCTTGCGTCTCGTAAATCGAGAATAGATCCAACAAGGTTTGCGTTGGGTGCTGATTGGCACCGTCGCCACCATTTACAATTGGCACACCGTTAGAGAACTCAGAGGCTAAACGTGCTGCGCCTTCTTGTGGATGACGCATCACAAAGGCATCAACGTAAGAAGAGATAACTTGCACCGAATCGGCAAGTGTTTCGCCTTTTTGCGCCAATGACGTGTTACCGCCATTATCAAAACCGATGACAGTGCCACCTAGGCGTTGAACTGCGGTTTCAAATGAAAGACGAGTTCGAGTTGAAGGCTCAAAGAAGCAGCTCGCAACGACCTTATTTTTCAGCAGTTCTGGGTTTGGCTCGGCCTTGAGTCTTGCTGCTGTGTCGACGATAAGCTCCAGTTCATTACGAGTGAGCTCGGGTATGGAGATGATGTGCTTGTTAAATAATGAATGCGCCATAACGGGTCTTCCTTCTATGCATACAGTCAAATTGCGGACAAAAAAAAGCCCCCTAAAAATAGGAGGCTTCGAAACGATCAATAGAGCAAAATAAAAATGACACCAACGCCACTCTTTGGCGTGTGGTTTGACAATTATGTGCGACAGAATTGCGGTTCATTTTTTGCTCTCTTTAGACAAATTGCGGAGGATTATACTTAGATAAAAAGGCCATGCAATACTTTCTGTAAAGTATTCATTTAATGGATTTTTATGCGAAACAACGTCCGTTTTTAACTTCCATTTAAGCCTTTGTTGAAGCTGAAAAACTTGTGTTTTTTTGGTAATAATCTCTTCAATCGAATGAAAAAAAATGCGGGCTTTATCCAAGGGTTAAATCCCAAGTACGCCCCCCGCATTTCCCTGTCATTACACTTAACTTGTCAACGTCTTGCGAACAAGTGAGTGCTTAACTTATTAGCTGCCTAGTGTCGCAACCATTACTGCTTTGATGGTGTGCATGCGGTTTTCAGCTTCGTCGAACACGATAGAGTATTCAGACTCAACCACTTCATCTGTCACTTCAACGCCGTCTTTTAGTTGTGGATATTCAGCAGCAAGTTGTTTGCCTACGGTGGTATCTTCGCCGTGGAAAGCCGGTAGGCAGTGCATGAATTTCACATGTGGGTTGCCAGTCGCTTTGATCATGTCCATGTTGACTTGGTAAGGCATCATTAGGTTGATGCGCTCAGCCCACGCTTCTTTTGCTTCGCCCATCGATACCCAAACATCGGTGTATAGGAAGTCACAACCTTGCACGCCTTCTTGAACATCTTCTGTTAGCGTGATTTTGCCGCCAGTGTGTTCAGCAATTTCACGACATTGAGCTAATAGCTCTTCTTGTGGCCAGAATTGTTTTGGAGCAACAAGGCGAATGTCCATGCCCATTTTCGCAGCGCCAACCATTAGAGAGTTACCCATGTTGTTACGAGCATCACCTAGGTAAGCAAAGCTGATTTCATGCAGTTGTTTACCACGGCCGTATTCGGTCATAGTTAGGAAGTCAGCCAGGATTTGTGTTGGGTGGAATTCGTCAGTCAGGCCATTCCATACTGGTACGCCAGCGTAAGCGCCTAGCTCTTCAACGATCTCTTGACCGAAGCCGCGGTATTCAATGCCATCGTACATACGGCCAAGAACGCGAGCGGTATCTTTCATTGATTCTTTGTGGCCAATTTGAGAGCCAGATGGGCCTAAGTAAGAAACTCGAGCACCTTGGTCGAATGCAGCAACTTCAAATGCACAGCGAGTACGAGTTGAGGTTTTCTCAAAGATAAGCGCAATGTTTTTGCCAGTTAGTGTTGGCTGTTCGTAACCGTTGTACTTCGCTTTTTTTAGCTCCATAGAAAGATCTAACAAGTGTTGAATTTCGCGTGGAGTGAAATCTAGTAATTTTAGGAAGTTACGATTGCGTAGGTTAAAAGCCATGATGTATTCCTTCTTAGATTTAGGCGCTTTCTTGTTACAGGGAAAGAAAATTCAAGAAAGCGCGATTCAATATTTAGTTAAATTTGTTCGGTTCTGTTTGTTTCATTTGATTCTGTGTTTACAAGGACATAGAAACTTATTTGTGCGTTAACCTTTGGTGATATTGGTACCCGCTTGGCCTTGTAGGATTTGCAAGCCATCTTCGAGTGCGCCGATACCTACAACCTTGCCGCCTTGCTCAATGAATTCGCACGACGCTTCAATTTTTGGCCCCATAGAGCCTGCATCGAATTCGAACATTGCTAACTCGCTTGGGGTGGTACTGCGCAATGCGTGTTGAGTCGGTTTGCCCCAATCAAGGTAAACAGCGTCCGCGTCGGTCAAAATAAGCAGTGCATCCGCATCCAGTTGTTTCGCTAAGAAAGCCGCTGACATGTCTTTGTCGATAACCGCTTCAACACCCACTAATTTGCCGTTCTCTTTTTTCACTGGGATGCCACCGCCGCCAGTACAAATCACTAGGTGGCCTGCATCGATAAGTTGGGTGATCGCTTCGTGCTCAACAATGCCAGTAGGGCGTGGGCTTGGCACAACGCGACGGAAGTGTTGGCCGTCTGGTTTGACGATCCAGTGGAATTTCTCCGCCAATTCACGCGCTTCCGCTTCTTCGTAGATCGGGCCAATCGGCTTCGTTGGATCGGCGAATGCAGGATCGTTTGGATCAACGGTCATTTGCGTCAACATGCACGAGATGTTGCGGTTAGGTAGATAGTTCTTGAACTCTTGCATCAGCATGTAGCCGATCATGCCTTGAGTCTCACTGCCCAATACATCTAGCGGATACGGGTTTACTTTTTTGTATTCCAAACCTTGCAGAGCCAGTAAACCAACTTGTGGGCCATTACCATGTACTAGAACCACGTTGTACACTTTCGCGATTTCAGAGATGGTTTTAACCGCTGTTTCAATATTACGGCGTTGAACATCGGCTTCTAACGGCTCACCGCGACGAAGTAAGGCATTACCGCCGAGTGCAACAACAACAGTTTGCTTAGTCATAATTGTGTTCTCTCATTTTGGCCAAGCTGAGATTATTTAAGATCATTCAACTTGGCCGTTTTCGTCTTAGTGATTAGATACCATCACGCTCAATTGGGCAGCTCATGCAGCGTGCGCCACCGCGACCGCGGCCAAGTTCATCTCCAGGGATAGGAAGAACTGTGATGCCTGCTTTATCGTATTTTTCATTGGTGTAGGTGTTGCCTTCGTAGCCAATCACAACGCCAGGTTTAACCGTTAGAACGTTGTTTGCATCGTTCCACTGCTCACGTTCTGCATGGAAGTTGTCACCACCGGTCGTGATTAGGTTTAGCTTGTCTACGCCAAGTGCTTTTTCGATAGCTGTTACGAAGTAGCCTTCTTCTTTCACTTTCACTGCGCCAGACTCATCACCAGTTAGGTTCCAGCACTGTACGTCTTTACTCACCACTTCAGGGTAAACAGAGAACGTATCTTCGTTCATGTGCGTCATAACGGTGTCTAAGTGCATGCAAGAGCGGTGTTTTGGTAGCTGCATTGCGATAACTTGTTTCGCTTGACCGTGTTTGAATAGGCTAGATGCTAAGTGCTCAACACCTTGTGCTGTTGTACGCTCAGACATACCGATAAGAACCGTACCGCGACCGATTACAAGAACGTCACCGCCTTCAATGGTTGAGTTGTCGTAGCTGATGTTTTCTTCATCGCCGAAGTACTTAATGAAGTCTTGGCCAGCAAATGTTGGGTGCCAGCGGTAAATAGCGCGAACGTGGTTGGTTTCACGTTGACGAGCAGGTTTCGCCATCGGGTTGATGGATACGCCACCGTATACCCAGCAAGATGTATCACGAGTAAATAGGTGGTTTGGTAGCGGTTCGATAATGAAGTCGGTTGGTGCGTGCATGCCTTGCATCATTGAAGATGATTTCATTGGCATCTCAGCGTAAGACAGACCACCCGTTAGGATTTTTGCTAGTTCTAGGTTTGGTAAGTCGCCCAAGTAGCAGCGCACATCGTTAGCAAAGGTTTTGCCTAAGCGGTAATCAGAAACTTGATGATTCAAAAGCCAATCTTTCGCTTCTGGCACTGCTAGCGTGTCTGCTAGTAGGTCAGTAAGAAGAAGAACTTCAACACCTTGATCACGCAGCGTTTGAGTAAATGCGTCATGCTCTTTACCAGCACGTTCAACAGCCAGTACGTCATCAAATAGTAAATCGTGACAGTTAGAGGGTGTTAGGTGAGTCAGTGCGCGTCTTGGACGGTGAACTAGAACGCGGCGTAATTGACCTATTTCAGAACCTACATAGAACTTACTCATGATCGTCTCTCTCTTATATATTTGAATTACTTTTATCGCTAAGAGTAATTATTTATTTTCAGTTGAGAAGAATGAATTATTTATTCATATCTCTTGTCTGGAATTAATATTACGCCTGCTAGTCAGGTATTCTTAGAGATCTATCACAAATCGTTTTTTATCCCGCAGCCCTTTAAAATTAAGGGTTTTAACAAACTTTATGCACTTTCAGTTATGAATAATACATTCTAAATAGTTAGCAGTTAGGGAACTTTATGCACGCTTTTTTGACGAAACTTACTAGAATCTAATTTACGAGGGATTATATGCAGAATAGTTTTATTGATAAGAGTGTACTTAGCTTGGAAGTATGCAGTGTTTTTATTTAGATATTTAATTTTGGATGTGGAATTAATTGTTTATTAACAAAATAAATGCGAATAAAGCTGTTGCGATCACATTTTAAAATCGGCTGTTTAAGTGTGTTTTTTGATAGAAAAGGGCATTAATCCTCGTCTGTTTATTAGGCTATTAATTACTTTAAATATAATTAACGCTAATAAGTGACTAACTATTTGTTTAAACATCATGGTTGAAAATAGAGTGTTATTTCATCAAGAAAATTAGATGTTTAAAAGTAGGATTGATTCTTCTATTGCGAGTGCTTTGAGTTTGGTTGAGCTTGGCTACGAACAGAAGAACCTTGAATATCGCGTGTATGGCTTTGAGGAGCTGTTTCAGTGGCAGAGGGTTACATTGAGAGGGAACAATAAAAAAGCCGCTGTGAGAAGCGGCTTTGGATGAGAAAGGAGTGAAGTGCTGTTAGTTAGATCAGCGCACCAATACTCAGTACAACAATGCAGAACACCATCAATATACCGACTAGTGGCATCACCCATTTAACCCAGCGCACGTAAGGGACACGAGCAATCGCCAAACCACCCATCACCACCGCGGAGGTTGGGGTGATTAGGTTCACCAAGCCAGATGCAGATTGGTACGCAGTGATAACCAAGTCACGACCTACGCCAGCAAAGTCGGCCAGTGGTGCCATGATTGGCATGGTCAGTACCGCTAAGCCAGAGGTCGATGGCACTAAGAACGACAGTAGAATCTCTAAGAAGAACATCACGTTAATGAAGATAACCGAAGAAAGCCCCGTTACCATCTGTTCTGCTGAGAAGAGAATGGTATCGGTGATCATACCGCGGTCCATCACCACTACGATACCACGTGCAATACCTATGATGAGCGCAACGCCAAGTAGGTCGCGGGCACCATCAATGAAGCTGGTGGTAAACTCTTCTTCGCTCATGCGAGCCACAATACCAACGATGATGGTTGCTGCTAAGAACATCGCTGAGATCTCAGCCATCCACCATCCAGCAACGGATACACCATAAATCATTACAGCGAACGAGCCACCAAAAATGGTCAGAATCAGTTTGCGAGTCGCGGTGAATTCAAGTTTTTCGCCGCTCGCATTACCTAAGAAGTGCGCTTTGTTCTCTTCGTATTTGTCGTAGACAATTGATGTTGTTGGATCGGCTTGAACCATTCTTGCGTAACGCATTACGTAGGCAACACAAATACCCCAACCAATAATCAACATCGCAATGCGCAACACGATACCGTCTGTAAATGGAATACCAGAGGCGTTGGCAGCGATCACGGTTGCGAATGGGTTAATCGTTGAACCCAGCACCCCAATACCTGCACCAAGCAGTACGGTCGCAGCGGCAACAAGAGGGTCAAAGCGAGCTGCCATCATTACCGGCACTAGCAATGTATAGAAGGGCAGTGATTCTTCCGCCATGCCGTAGACGGTACCACCTGCGGCAAATAGCGCCATCAGTATTGGTATCATCAACTCTTCTCGCCCTTCTAAGCGGGCGGTGACGCGCTCGATACCGGCATCAATGGCACCCGTTTTGGTTACTAGCCCTAAGAAGCCACCAATGATTAAGATGAACAGCGAAACGTCGATAGCCGCCGCTTCATAGCTATTGTGGTCATAGAAGCCGTCAATAGGCGCGAGCAGTACATCAATCACGCCTTGAGGGTTACCTTCTACCGCTTGATAGGTTCCGGTTACGGGTACTTCTCGGCCTAGCTCTTCATTCATTGCACGGTCGTATTGGCCTGCTGGAACAATCCAGGTAAGCAGTGCAACGAACGCAATCAGAATAAATAGAATGGTGTAGGCAGAAGGGAATTTAAAGTTGGCAAAGAAGCCGCCCTTTTTTTTCTCGCTTGGTATCGTTTGAGTTGTCATGGCTATCTCCTTACATCATCTTAAATAGAAGTGATGTGAATTAGCGACTAATGATTTATAGATTGTAAATACACGGACACTTATAAAGCACTCAACGATATAAAGTTGCTGACTTTAAATTAAGGTTGTTTTTATATTTACTAATCCAAATGAAGTTAGATTTAATTTAGCTGCGGTTATTTTATTCCTTACTCCGGTATTTAAGTTTGGTGCTGTTCACAAAAATAATGGCTAATAAAAGGGCTAAAAAATGGCAGAAAATCGTCAAGGTTTTTTGGTTAGTTAGCTTGGATTAATATTCGTTTTGGATTAACTGGAAGTGGAAGGAGATTGATTTGGTAGGTGTTGTTTATGATTAGGCAGAATAATCTTGGAATTTTATTCAAACTTTATTTTTAGGCGGCTTTTAAAGTTTATAATGGTTATTTGATGCGTATCAAATAACACATTGAGCAGAAAACAAAAAAGGAAGCCGAAGCTTCCTTTTAAATGTTCAATCACCAGCGAATGTTAGATAAACAGACCGCCGAATGCGAAGCCGAGTGCTACCGCAGTACTGATTGTTACCACACCTGGAATGAAGAATGGGTGGTTGAATACGTAGTTACCGATACGCGTTGAGCCTGTGTCATCCATCTCAACCGCTGCTAGTAGCGTAGGGTAAGTTGGAAGTACGAACAGCGCACTTACCGCAGCAAAAGAAGCAACGGCTGTTAGTGGTGCTACGCCAATCGCTAGTGCTGCAGGCATCAGTGCAACTGTTGTTGCGCCTTGAGAGTAAAGCAGCATAGAAGCGAAGAACAGAACAAGAGCCAGCATCCATGGGTAGTCAGCCAGTAGAGCGCCTGCTACGTCTTTGATTTCAGCAACGTGTGCGTTTACAAACGTTGAACCTAACCAAGCCACACCAAGTACACATACACATGCCGTCATACCAGAACGGAACGTTGGTGCTGAAGAAATCTTCGCTGCATCAATCTTAGTGAACATCACGATAGCCGCTGCTGCTGCCAGCATTACAGACATGATCGCTTCGTTACGACCTAGCGCCGGGTTTTCAATTAGGCCAACAGAGCTAGAGATAGCCGCTGCGTAACAAACCACGAAACCAATTGCAGCTAGGAAGATGTACGTTGCTTTCTTCGCTGTAGGTAGAATTTCGCGTTTCTCTTCTGTTGCTAGCTTGATTAGACCTTTCTCTAGACGTTCTTGATAAACAGGATCGTCTTTCAATTCGCTACCCATGTAGTTAGCAACAACCGCACCAACCATACAAGCGATGAAGGTTGTTGGGATACAAACCATCAATAGCGTTAGGTAATCAACACCAAATGGTGCCAACATTGCTGCGAAAGCCACAACTGCAGCCGAGATTGGCGAAGCTGTGATAGCAATTTGAGAAGCGACAACTGCGATAGACAGTGGACGAGAAGGACGAACACCTTGGCCTTTCGCTACTTCTGCAATAACAGGAAGCGTAGAGAATGCTGTGTGACCAGTACCCGCCATTAATGTCATTACAAAGGTCACAATCGGCGCGTAAAAGGTGATGCGTTCAGGGTGTTTACGCAAAAAGTTTTCGGCAATTTGTACCAACCAGTCCATACCGCCAGCAACTTGCATTGCAGCAATTGCGGTGATAACTGACATGATGATCAAGATTACGTCGATCGGGATGAAAGATTGGCTTGTTGGAACGCCAAGAATAAGTGAAAGGGCAATAACACCAGCACCACCGGCAAAACCAATACCGATACCGCCAATTCTGGCCCCCAAAAAGATAAAGAGCAGGACGACAAACAGTTCTACTGCAATCATAAGTAACACCTCATTTAGATTTTATTATGTGAACATTCGCCGCTGGAATGTTCACATAATAGTTCTATGGTTTAGATTCAATTTGGCAAAAGCGCAACCAACGGAAATCCACAAAATAATCATGGTTAACCGTATTGGAGCCTAAAAAAGGGCTCCGTTTGGAACCCTTTCTCGCTAACTTTATTCGTAGCGCTTCGCTTTATACTGAGGATGCATCAAATTTTCAACAGAGAAAATGTCATCAAGTTCTTCTTCGGTTAATAAACCGCGCTCTAGAACCACATCACGAACGCTCTTACCTGTCTCAGCACAGATCTTACCAACAATGTCACCTTCGTGGTGGCCAATGTATGGGTTTAGGTAAGTGACGATACCGATAGAGTTAAATACGTGCGCTTCACATACTTCTTTGTTTACCGTAATGCCGTCTACACACTTGTCGCGCAGGTTCACACAAGCGTTTGTCAGAATGTCTAGAGACTCAAACATGCTTTGTGCAATAACAGGTTCCATTACGTTCAGTTGAAGTTGACCACCTTCCGCAGCGAAAGAAACCGTGTTGTCGTTACCTAGAACTTTGAAGCAAACTTGGTTTACTACTTCAGGTACAACTGGGTTTACTTTAGCAGGCATGATTGAAGAACCTGCTTGCAGTTCAGGTAGGTTTAGCTCGTTCAAACCAGTACGTGGACCTGAAGAAAGTAGACGCAAGTCGTTACAGATCTTAGATAGCTTAACTGCTAGACGCTTAAGTGCGCCGTGCGTCATTACGTATGCGCCACAGTCAGACGTTGCTTCGATTAAATCTTCAGCCGCTACACACTCTAGGCCTGTTACTTCTGCTAGGTGTTTCACTGCTAGGCCTTGGTAACCCGGTGCTGCGTTCAGACCAGTACCGATAGCTGTTGCGCCTAGGTTAACTTCAAGCAGTAGTTTTGAAGTGTATTCTAGGTTTTTGATTTCTTCATTGATGGTTACCGCCCAAGCGTGGAACTCTTGGCCAACCGTCATTGGAACTGCATCCTGAAGTTGAGTACGACCCATTTTCAGGATGGTGTTGAATTCTTGGCTCTTAAGTTCGAATGCACCTTTTAGGTATTCAATCGCATCGATCAGTTTCAGTACGCTGTTGTAAACAGAGATACGGAAGCCCGTTGGGTAGGCGCAGTTTGTCGATTGGCTGCGGTTTACATGGTCATTTGGGTTGATGAACTCGTATTGACCTTTTTCTTTGCCCATAAGTTCAAGTGCCACGTTCGCAACCACTTCGTTTGCGTTCATGTTTACAGAAGTACCTGCACCACCTTGGAATACATCCGATGGGAATTGATCCATACACTTGCCAGTATCTAGAATTAGGTCACAAGCTTGAATGATGTATTTAGCCACTTCGCTTGGAATTACACCTAACTCTTTGTTTGCTAAAGCCGCAGCTTTTTTAGTCATCACCATACCGCGAACGAATTCAGGTACATCTGAGATCGTTACATTTGAGATGTTGAAGTTTTCAACTGCGCGTAGGGTGTGGATGCCGTAGTAAGCATCAGCTGGAACATGACGTTGACCTAAAAGATCTTCTTCGAGACGAGTAGCTTGAGGAGCATCAACTTGAGCTTCTGATAGAGTAGCCATAACAGGATCCTTAGAGAATTATTCTGATTATATAGTTAGTTATTAGCCTATTCTGTGTGCAAATACTCCGTTCGCTAGAATATTGGGCTGATAAATCCGTCCTGACTTATGTGGCACATGATACTGTACTTAGCGCATAAAAATATTAAGTGGATCACCTTTTTCGGTTTTGTTTCGTCAATATTTTGCAAAGTTATTCTTGGTCAATAAACACGCTTATTTACAGGATAAATTTGAGATTGTTAGGGCTTTCAGCGTAAACTGCAAGTAACAAAGGAGGGCGTGTGTTTCCTATCTTATTATTACTATTTATCTTCGTACCCATCATTGAGATTGGGCTATTTATTCAAGTTGGTGGCTTCTTAGGATTGTGGCCAACTATTGCGTTGGTTTTGATCACTGCATTTGTGGGTGCATCGCTGGTTCGTAGCCAAGGCATTCAGACACTTATGTCTGTGCAAGGTCGTTTGCAACAAGGCGAAATGCCAGCACAACAGATTCTTGAAGGCGTGATGCTTGCAGTTGCCGGTGTATTGCTGCTGACTCCGGGTTTTATGACGGACGCACTCGGTATGTTGGTATTATTGCCAGCACCAAGAGCGATGATTGCCAAGAAAATGATGGAAAAAATGGTGGTGACCAACATGTCTGGTGGTTTCCATGCCGGTGGACAAGCTGGTTTTGGCCAGAGCCCATTTGGACAAGACCCATTCAATCGCGATCCATCTGACCAATCAAAAGACGGCAACACCTTTGAAGGTGAGTTTGAGAAGAAAGACGACGACAACGATCGTAACCGCTTAAACTAATTAATTTTTTCTCTCTTTATATAGAGGGAAAACAGAAAAGGCTCTTACCTTTATCCTTCGCAAGAAAGTGATAATGGTAAGAGCCTTTTTTATTGTCTGTCGCTAGCTGTTACTTACTGTTTACTATCGATAACAGATAACAGATAACAGATAACAGATAACAGATAACAGATAAGCTTGAGTGTTCGGTTATACCGCGCCTTCAAAACCCATTTGTCGCCATGCTTCAAAAGCAATGATTGCCACTGCGTTAGACAGGTTCAGGCTGCGCGCGTCTGGCATCATTGGAATACGAATGCGTTGTTCCATTGGCATACTTTCGATGAATTCAGCAGGCAGCCCGCGAGTCTCTGGGCCAAACATCAACACATCACCTTGTTGGAATTTTGCATCAACGTGGTGACCTGTCGTTTTAGTGGTGCAGGCAAAGATGCGGAAGTCACCCTCGCGTTCATTCTCAAGATACTCAAGGAAAGCTTCTAGGTTCTTGTGACGCTTAACTCGCGCAAGGTCGTGGTAATCCAAGCCAGCACGACGAACCTTCTTCTCTTCAAAATCAAAGCCAAGCGGTTCAATCAGGTGCAGGTTTGCGCCGCAGTTAGCACATAGGCGGATGATGTTACCCGTATTGGGTGCAATTTCTGGTTCGTATAGAGCGATATCAAACATGTTGGTTCACAAGAGTAATCAAAGATAGCCCGAGTATACGGTGGCAAGCTGAGTGAGTACAGTTCACCACCATTCGCTTACGCTTTATTCGCGAGTGCTTGTGCGTAGTTTTCAGCAACCGCCTTCCAATTCACCACATTCCACCATGCGTTGATGTAATCAGGACGACGGTTTTGGTAGCTGATGTAGTAGGCGTGTTCCCAAACATCGAGCGCAAGAATCGGTTCGCCATCACTGACAACGGTATCCATCCACGGATTATCTTGGTTCGAGGTTGAGATGATCTTCAGTTGCCCTTGCTCTACCACTAGCCAAGCAAAGCCGGAGCCAAAGGTATTGATCGCCGCTTGGGCGAACTGATCTTGGAATGTCTCGAAATCACCGAAGGTACTCTTGATAGCCTCACCAAGCTCGCCCGTAGGTTCACCACCGCCGTCTCGCGACATGCAGTTCCAGTACAAGATGTGATTGTAGTAGCCACCGCCATTGTTACGAACAGCCGGGCTGTGCTGAGAGATGTTGGCGAAGATCTCGGTCAGAGATTGCTGTTCTAGCTCGCTGCCAGACACCGCCGCAACAAACTTATCGTAGTAGGTTCTATGGTGCTTGCTGTAATGCACTTCCATTGTCTTAGCGTCAATGTAAGGCTCTAGGGCATCGTAAGCGTAGGGTAAAGCAGGGAAAGTGTGCGACATGGTAATGACAATCATTATCAACTGCGATCTTTGTGGGGGTATTACACCGGTAAGATAGGCAGGGTGATTTCGAGTTGTAATCCACCGAGCTGGCTGCGGGTTGCGGTGATGGTTCCGCTGTGTTGGCGAATCGCACTTTCAGTAATGGTTAATCCAAGCCCTGTGCCGCCAGAGTTTCTGTCACGCGCTGTTGAGACACGGTAAAAAGGTCTGAAGATAGAATCGAGTTCATCCTCTGGAACACCATCACCATTATCATTGACGCAAATTGTTAGCTGATCTTGAACCACATGGAACTGTACATCCACTTGGTCTTTACCGTAGTAGATGGCATTGCGTGTAATGTTGTCTAGCGCACTCATCAGCAGTTTAGGGTTCCCCGAAATAGAGCGTTCTGGGATCTCCGAGAACGTCAGTTGTTTGCCCATCTGTTCGGCTTCAAACTCTGCGTCTTTTAAGATCTCTTCCCATAGGCTCGAGATAGGCTGAACCTCACGAGTAATATGGCTGTCGACCTGCATACGAGATAGCGTCAGCAGCTCACTGATCATCTGTTCCAAACGCTGTGCTTCGGTATCAATGCGTTCTAACTCTTGGCTCTCGCCTTGTTTACGAATCGCCAGTGCATTGGCCATGCGAAGACGTGTCAGTGGCGAGCGGAGCTCGTGTGAGATATCAGAGAGCAGGCGTTGTTGCCCGGAGATCATCTGGTTTACCGCTTCTACCATCTGGTTAAAGCTTTCACCAGCTTGTCTGAACTCTGAAGTACCTTTTTCGAGTGTTGGATCGACCTCGAATTGACCTTTCGCCACGCGTTGTGCCGCGCGTTCTAGCCTGCGAGCGGGTTGACTCAGTGCCCAAGCTAACCAAAGTAATAGCGGGGTACTCGCCAACATCACGGCAAGCAATAGCTGCAGAGGTCTATCAAACAGGCGCAGTAAGAATGGCGGTGGTTGGTTCCACTTCACTCCGGCATACATCAGCAACTCTTCACCAGCGAGAGTAATTGGCACTGGCCCTGCGACCATGTAGTGTCCGTAGAGTTTTTGCTTCGGTATCTCAGGGTTATCAATCGAGGTAACAAAGTTACGAATCGCCTTTAGCTTATAGTCTGAATGCCTTTTCGAGGTAAGGACTGCGCCCTCAAGATCGGTCAGGTAGATGCGAGCTCTAGAATCCTTGCGGCTGCGTGGCGCCTCCAGTTGGAAGACAATCTTGCCCAGATTAGGTTCTTTGGCGTAGCGTTTCTCTGTGATTTTAGCGATACGCTCGAGTTTATCGAGGTGATCTGCGGGCACATCTCGCGCGACTCGAGGGTCTAAATGGGGAAGTGACAGCACCGACAAAAGCACCAGTAACATGGTGAACCAAAAGATAGCAAAGATACGTCCATATAAGCTGGTGATTTTAGGTATACGCATTAATCTTCCTCTACCAATAAGTAGCCACGGCCTCGTAAGGTTTTGATACGTGATTTGCCGTCAGTGCGCTCAGGAATCTTCTTACGTAGATTAGAGATGTGCATGTCTATCGCGCGGTCAAACGCTGCGAGCCTTTTACCCAGCACATCCAAACTCAATGCTTCTTTGGTGATCACTTGCCCTGGGTTTTGGATAAGGTGACTCAGTAGGGCGAACTCGGTTGTGGTGAGGTCGATGAGCTCCCCATTGCAGTAGGCTTCTTGTTTGCCCGGGAAGACTTCGATGTCTTGATATTGAACTCTATCACTGGCCGCCTTAGGTGCGGTGTTGGTTTGAGTACGACGCAAGATAGCTCGAATACGAGCTAACAACTCTCGGTCACTGAAAGGTTTAGGCAGGTAATCATCCGCGCCAAGTTCAAGACCAATCACACGGTCGATCTCTTCGCCTTTTGCGGTCAGCATTAGTACCGGCGTTTCCCAATTTTCCCTCAGCTTTTTTAGCGTTTCCATGCCATTAAGGCGCGGCATCATCACATCCAAAAGGACCAGATCAATCTCATCATTGATCGCTTCAAGCCCGGCATAGCCATCATTGGCTTCGGAGACAGTGAAGCCCTCAAAGCTCAAAATGTCTTTAAGTAAGCTGGTTAACTCTGTGTCGTCATCAATAAGAAGAATGTTCGCCATTGGGAAGCCTTAATCGGTTATCTACTATTTACAGGTTAATAATACTGCTAATTATTCGTCAACTTTCACTCTTTACGATTCTTTACGCTTTCTAAACGTCACTTTACGAGGGAAAGACTAATCTATATCTAAGCGCTGAGAAACAGACGCAACACATGACTTATTATACCGAATTGAGGCAACAATTATGAAAATGACTAAGAAACTTGTACTAGCAGCTGCGGCACTTCCACTTATTTTTGGTACAGCAAGCGCGTATGCTTACGGTGGTGGTGATAAAGGTGACCACAAAGGTATGCACGACAAGTGTGGCGGTTTCGATAAAAAAGTAATGCGCCAACTAGACCTAACCGACGCTCAAAAAGAACAGTTAAAAGAGATGCGTGAAGCAGACCGTGCTGAGATGAAAGCAAAGCGCGGTGCAAACAAAACGGCAAAAATGGCGCAAATGAAAGCGCATCACGAAAAGGT
Organism: Vibrio sp. 10N.247.311.12; assembly: GCF_041467515.1. Lineage (NCBI taxonomy): Bacteria > Pseudomonadati > Pseudomonadota > Gammaproteobacteria > Vibrionales > Vibrionaceae > Vibrio > Vibrio sp. 10N.247.311.12. The sequence goes on along the minus strand of NZ_JBFSUV010000029.1, from coordinate 2,732 downwards.
TCAAGCATTGGTACTTGCTGACAACTTTGACGAAGCAGCAGCAAACGACCTAGCAAGCCAAATGGTTGAGAAGCAAACTGAGCGTCGCGTAGCAATGCTTAAGAAGCAACACCAAATGATGAGCGTACTAACGGCTGAGCAAAAGACTCAACTGAAAGAAATCCAACAAGAGCGCATGACTAAGTGTGCTGACAAAATGGGAAAACGCATGAACAAAGACAAGTAATTCATTGCTTGAAAAATCAGCGTTGAATGAAAGTGTTTAGAAAGAAGCGGCCGAGTGCCGCTTTTTTTGATCCTTAAAAATGAATGTTTTACATCATAGCTGTCATATTCAATTGGTTGTTTGCAGGTTATACTTTGTGCTATCAGTCACTTTATAGCCAAGTTATGAAACAAGAATACGCACGTTTAGTTACGCTCGCCGCTTGGGCAGCCACCACCATCGCCACTATTTTATTGATAGTGAAAGTCGCAGCTTGGTGGGTGACAGGTTCCGTGAGTCTGTTGGCTTCCGTCGTGGATTCAATGCTGGATATCGCGGCCTCTGTCGTTAACCTTATCGTGGTTCGTTACTCTCTGCAGCCTGCCGACAAAGAGCACACCTTTGGTCATGGTAAGGCTGAATCTCTCGCTGCATTAGCGCAGGCAATGTTTATTTCAGGCTCTGCATGTTTCCTTATTCTCAATGGTATTGAGCGCTTCTTCCGACCTCATGAACTGAATTCTCCAGAGATTGGTATCTATGTCAGCTTATTTGCGATGGTGATGACCTTCGGTTTGGTTCGATTCCAAAAACATGTGGTCAACAAAACGGGTAGCCAAGCTATTGCAGCCGATTCATTGCACTATCAATCAGACCTTTATATGAACGCCGCGATCATGCTGGCACTGGCATTGAGTTGGTTTGGGCTTGGCCAAGCGGACTCTGTATTTGCGGTGGGTATAGGTATCTACATTCTGTACAGCGCTTATCAAATGGCGATGGAAGCGGTTCAGTCTCTGCTTGATCATAAGCTGCCAGATGATGAGCTGAAACAGATTAAAGAGACATCATTGAGCGTGGAAGGCGTGTTGGGTGTGCATCAATTACGAACGCGTCGCTCGGGGCCAATACGCTTCATCCAACTGCATCTAGAATTGGAAGATAATATCCCACTTATTGAAGCGCATCGCATTTCTGACGAAGTAGAGGCTAAGCTTATCTCCGTGTTCCCTGATGCTGATGTATTAATTCACCAAGACCCGTATTCGGTCGTATTTGGACCAGAGAAGCAGCAGAAATTCCACTCGTGGTAATGCGTGCTAAAAATCAGCGGGCAAATGGTAAGTGAGTGGCTTTTGAACTAAAGTGAGTAAAAATTATTAACTGTTAGGTGATTCAAAAACCACCTTAGTAACAATTAATGTTGATTCTGATGTGAATCAACAAAGTTATTGAGTAAAACTGTAATACTCTTACAGAAGTAGAAATGTTACATAATTTTACGCGATTTGAGTGCTATTCCTGTTGAGGAAATGTAACATAACGCACAAATATAGATTTAAAATCTTGTTGATATACAATCAGCAAGAACAAGAATTGAATAATAGATTCCCAAAAATCGAGGGTGAGCATGATTAAGAAGATCGGTGTTTTGACCAGTGGTGGTGACGCTCCAGGTATGAACGCAGCAGTTCGCGGCGTTGTTCGTACTGCGTTATCAGTTGGCATTGAAGTTTACGGTATTTACGATGGCTACCAAGGCCTTGTTGAAGACCGTATCGAAAAGCTTGACCGTTCAAGCGTATCTGACGTGATCAACCGTGGTGGTACTTTCTTGGGTTCTGCACGTTTCCCTGAATTTAAAGACGTTGCTGTTCGTGAGAAAGGCATTGAGAACCTTAAGAAGCACGGTATCGAAGCACTTGTTGTTATCGGTGGTGACGGTTCTTACATGGGTGCTAAGAAGCTGACTGAAATGGGTTACCCATGTATCGGTCTTCCAGGCACTATCGATAACGATATCGCAGGTACTGACTACACAATCGGTTACCTAACTGCGCTTAACACAGTTATTGACTCAATCGACCGTCTACGCGACACGTCTTCTTCTCACCAACGTATTTCTATTGTTGAAATCATGGGCCGTCACTGTGGTGATCTTACGCTTATGTCAGCAATCGCGGGTGGGTGTGAGTACATTATTACTCCTGAAACTGGTCTAGATAAAGAGCAGCTAATCAGCAATATCCAAGATGGAATTGCGAAGGGTAAAAAGCACGCAATCATCGCTCTAACTGAGCTAATGATGGATGCTAACGAACTGGCTAAAGAGATCGAATCTTCAACAGGTCGTGAAACTCGTGCAACGGTTCTTGGTCACATCCAACGTGGTGGTCGTCCTACTGCATTTGACCGTGTACTGGCTTCACGCATGGGTAACTACGCTGTTCACCTTCTTCAAGAAGGCCACGGTGGTCGTTGTGTTGGTATCGAGAAAGAAGAACTTGTTCACCACGACATCATCGACTGTATCGAGAACATGCAGAACCCAGACCGTTCTGAGCTGTTCCGCGTTGCAGAAGAGTTGTTCTAAGCCACGCTTAGCGTTCGCTTAAAGAATTTAAAAACCGCTGATTTTTCAGCGGTTTTTTTGTGCCTGTCGTTTGAGTTTGAAGCTGCCGCCCAAACAACAGGCAATAAAAAAGGTTCATCGCGGCTTTCCGGGGAAAGCCGCTTTTATCTTCAA
>NZ_JBFSUV010000028.1:0-67762 GCF_041467515.1 Vibrio sp. 10N.247.311.12 | reverse complement strand
ATTTAGGTTCTGGCGCCGAGAGGTGTGAGAGTTCAAGTCTCTCCGACCGCACCATTATTTAGAATGTGTTTCTTTCATTAGATGACCATTCATTGTTGGGCTATCGCCAAGCGGTAAGGCACTGGCTTTTGATGCCAGCATTCCCTGGTTCGAATCCAGGTAGCCCAGCCATTACAACGTTACTTAGACAAACCATAAGTCTTCTTAACTATACTCTTCGCTAGAGTAAAAGCTTTGCTGCGGTCGTGGCGGAATTGGTAGACGCACCAGATTTAGGTTCTGGCGCCGAGAGGTGTGAGAGTTCAAGTCTCTCCGACCGCACCATTATTTCTCTTTCATTAGAGAACAAATAGTGAATCTATTAGATTTATTATGGCTACTTAGCTCAGTTGGTTAGAGCACATCACTCATAATGATGGGGTCGCAGGTTCAAATCCCGCAGTAGCCACCACTTATACAACGTCTTATTGAAGCACCAATATTCAATATGACTATAAAGATTTGCTGCGGTCGTGGCGGAATTGGTAGACGCACCAGATTTAGGTTCTGGCGCCGAGAGGTGTGAGAGTTCAAGTCTCTCCGACCGCACCATCATTAAATAGAACCCAGCTTTTTAGCTGGGTTTTGTTTTATCTGGAATATGCAAATCTGCTAGCCAAGTCACCAAGTATTCTCTTCTATAACCTCACTTTTAATACGATTTTATAAGACAATGTCAGCTCCATTTTCTAATTGAGTATGACTAGCCTATGAAACCCCTCCCCTTAACGATCGGTTGCTACACAGATACACCAAGTAAAAGCCAAGGTGTTTATCAAACTCAGTTAGATCTAGAAACAGGAAAACTATTACCTCTAGAGCTGATCATCAAATGTACTAACCCGTCTTTTATTACTGTAACAAAGACTGGGATCTATACTGCATCGGAAGTGGACCAGCAAAAACAGCCCCAGCTCATTCATATACCTAATGTTGATTCACAGCTAACACACAATACAAGCCTCATCTCGGGAGATCACCCTTGTCACGTCGCGATAGATCCACACAATAAGTTTGCTATCACGTCGCAATACTCATCAGGCACATTCGATATTTTTAGCTTAAGTATCAACGGCAGCATCGATAAACGACTCAAAACAATCCAGATGGTTGGTTCCGGGCCAAACAAAGAGAGACAAACTAGCCCACACGCCCATCAATGCCTGTTCTTACAAAACTCACCACAGTTTGTGACTGTCGATCTCGGCACCGATCGCATCAACTTCTATTGCTTTGATGAAGAGCAAGAAGAGTTCCTTGATGAGCCAATGCAGTCTATTAAGGTGCCCGCCGGCAATGGACCTCGCCATTTAATCTTTAACAAAGCTGAAGACGGAGCCTATGTGGTCTGTGAACTCTCTGAAACGTTGCTGACTTTGGAAAAGGTTTTAGGCATTTGGAATGTAGTGGAAGAGATTGATGCATTGCCTAATATGGAGAAGGGAGAAGCCGCAGCTGCGATTAAGCTATCGCCTGATGAGCAATTCCTTTATGTGTCATGTCGACACCAATCAAGAATCAGTAGCTTCAAAATCGACTCTGAGACTCAAAGGCTGACTTTCATTGATAGCTACGACACTGAAGGCAAATTCCCAAGAGACTTCCATATAACGAACGATGGGAAATGGCTTATCGCCGCCAACCAGCACTCCAACAACATCACCTCATTCAAGCGAGATAATGAAGATGGGTCTTTGGTTTATACAGGGTACTCTTTAGAGATCGATGCACCGGTTTGTGTGACGCAACAGCGATAGTAGTCATCTGATACAAAAAAGGAGAGCATTCGCTCTCCTTCTTTTCATAAGCAGTCTTAAACGCTCAATTAGAGACCCAAAGCGTATTTCAATACTTGAGCTTTAATCGGGCCTGAATTTTCAGCTAGTTTTAGAGCAGCATTACGTACAAATTTCAGTGGGCCAATGTCGTTGCTGAATGTCTTGTAGAAGAAATCCATGCCACTTTGCATCATTAGATTGTCGCCTCTTCTTATCACTTCATAGCGTCTTGCTACAGACTGGTTCAATTCACCCTTTTCTTTGGTGACATCCAGCAGTACTGATACATCTTTGAAGCCTAAGTTAACACCCTGCCCAGCCAAAGGGTTGATGGTATGCGCAGAGTCTCCGACCAAAATACAGTTATTCTTCGAGTATGATTGAGCATGACGTCGTGTCAGAGGAAAAGAACCCGAATTCAAGACTTTGATATCACCTAACTCTTTAGGAAAGTGAGTAAGTACTTCGTTACGTAGTTTTTCAGGGGCCATTGCTGACAGTTGCTTAATACGCAGTGGAGAATCATACCAAACTAACGAGCCCAGCCCGACTTCTTGACCGTCAGAGGTTAGAGAACACAAAGGCAAAAATGAACGAGGGCCACTTGGTAGAAATTGCTGCCAAGTAATATCTTGCTGAGGTTGTTCTGTTTCTACATTGATAAGCATACAGTGTTGTCGATAATCCCAAGCCGTGATGCCAATTCCAGCTTGTTGGCGAACGGCTGAATTCGCACCATCAGCACCAACCACCCACTTCGCAGACAACTCAGCCCCTGATTGAAGCTTTACGATATTGATTTCACCAAACTCAATCACATCGAGCTTTTCTGGGCATAACAGTTCGAGATTGTCGTAGGCATCAAATTGAGACCATAAACCTAATTGAATGAGTCTGTTCTCAACGATATAGCCCAAACGAGGAAGGTCTAGTGAGGCAGCATCAAATCGAGTACGACACTCTGGGTGCTCCCACGTCTCTAAACGTTTATAAGAACACACTCGCATTGCTGCAATACTTTGCCATGCACCAAGATTTTCAAGCAAATCGACCGATGCTTGAGAAATCGCTGACACACGAATGTCCATCGCTTGCGATTCATCAAAAGCTTGTGGGGCAAAACCTTCGATCACCGCAACACTCAGACCTTGCTTTGCAAAACCGATTGCTGTTGCTGCGCCAACCATGCCGCCACCGACTACTACAATATCGTAACTGTTCATATTTCGTACTTATCAGTTTGATTCTTTGACTGTTTTTGATTGTACTTTTTCATAACTAACTTGTAACCAAAAACCTTATTCGAAAAAAGGGTTATCCCTTATGGCATATGGCGTTAACGATAATAAAAACCACTACATAAGAGATTTGTTCAGACTACTAGTCAGTCGGTTTTGAAACCAGTACAATACGCCGCTTGCCGCTAGAGCCTGTCATAAAATTGAATACCGAATTATGACAAACGGGGCTAGCGGATGAATAATGGGCGATTTGCTCCCTTAAATTAAACTAACGATCGAGCGAACATATAATGAGTAAGAAACTGCTAATTAAAACTTGGGGCTGTCAGATGAATGAATATGATTCATCAAAAATGGCCGACCTGCTTAACGCTGCAAATGGCTATGAGCTAACTGAAGTACCTGAGGAAGCAGACGTACTACTATTGAATACTTGTTCTATCCGCGAAAAAGCGCAAGAAAAAGTATTCCACCAGCTTGGTCGTTGGAAAACGCTTAAAGATAAAAAAGAAGGTGTGGTGATCGGTGTGGGTGGCTGTGTAGCGACTCAAGAAGGTGATCACATTCGTCAACGTGCACCTTACGTAGACGTTATCTTTGGCCCACAAACATTACACCGTTTGCCAGAGATGATTAAATCATCACTGTCTAACGAAAAGCCAGTAATGGATATCTCTTTCCCAGAGATCGAAAAGTTCGATAACCTGCCAGAGCCAAAAGCTGAAGGCGCGACGGCGTTCGTTTCTATCATGGAAGGTTGTTCTAAATACTGTACTTACTGCGTTGTACCATACACACGTGGCGAAGAAGTTAGCCGTCCAATGGATGATGTACTTTTCGAAGTTGCTCAACTTGCAGAGCAAGGCGTACGTGAAGTTAACCTGCTAGGTCAAAACGTAAACGCATACCGCGGTCCAACACACGAAGGCGATATCTGTTCATTCGCAGAACTGCTTCGTCTTGTTGCTTCTATCGACGGTATCGACCGTATTCGTTTCACAACAAGCCACCCGCTTGAGTTTGGTGACGACATCATTGAAGTTTACAAAGACACACCAGAGCTAGTGAGCTTCCTTCACCTACCAGTACAAAGTGGTAGTGACCGTATTCTTACGATGATGAAGCGCCCACATACGGCTATCGAGTACAAATCTATTATCCGTAAACTGCGTAAAGCTCGCCCTGACATTCAAATCAGCTCTGACTTTATTGTTGGTTTCCCTGGTGAGTCTAAGCAAGACTTCCAAGATACAATGAAGCTAATTAAAGACGTTGATTTCGATATGAGCTTCAGCTTTGTTTTCTCTCCACGTCCAGGTACGCCAGCGGCAGATTACCCATGTGATGTACCAGCACAAGAGAAGAAAGATCGTCTGTACGAACTGCAGCAAACGGTAAACACACAAGCTATGCGTTTCTCTCGTCTAATGTTAGGCACAGAGCAACGTATCCTTGTTGAAGGCCCATCAAGAAAGAACCTAATGGAACTTCGCGGCCGTACAGAAAACAGCCGTGTTGTGAACTTCGAAGGTTCTGCAGACCTAATCGGTCAATTCGTAGATGTGAAGATCACTGAGGTTTACACCAACTCACTACGTGGTGAGCTAGTTCGCACAGAAAAAGACATGGGTCTACGCGTTGTTATGACTCCAGCAGAAATGATGGAAAAAACAAAACGTGAAGACGAGCTAGGTGTAGCGACATTTACGCCATAGGCAATACAACTGTTTGAGCACAAAGCGCAAACACAAAGCTTGAAATTACCTAACTAAGTGACCATCTTAGAAATAGGGATATCACCATCAGAAGCCCGGTCTAAATCGGGCTTTTTGCTCTTTGTTTTATTTAAGAGTGAGTGGCACAAAATGAGAGGCTAATTTGAGCAATAAAATCGTTACCTTAGAGATAAATCTAGAACCAGCAGACAACAAGCGCTTGGCAAGTTTATGCGGACCATTTGACGACAACATCAAGCATCTTGAGCGTCGTCTGGGCGTTGAGATTAATTACCGTAGCAACTTTTTCACCATTGTTGGTAAGCCTCACACTACAGCCGCAGCTTTAGACATCATCAAACACCTCTATGTTGAAACGGCTCCAGTTAAAGGCAACATAATCGATATCGAACCAGAGCAAATACATCTGGCGATCACCGAGTCAGGCATTTTGGAGCAACACGTCGAGTCTGAAATTGACTACGGCAAAGAAGTGACCATTAAGACTAAAAAAGGCGTCATCAAACCTCGAACGCCAAACCAAGCACAGTACCTAATGAACATGGTGACTCATGACATCACCTTTGGTATTGGGCCAGCAGGTACAGGTAAAACCTACTTAGCCGTTGCTGCAGCAGTTGATGCACTTGAACGCCAAGAGATTCGTCGCATTCTATTGACGCGCCCTGCTGTTGAAGCCGGTGAGAAGCTTGGTTTCCTACCGGGTGATTTAAGCCAAAAAGTAGACCCATATTTACGTCCACTTTACGATGCGCTGTTTGAGATGCTTGGCTTTGAGCGAGTTGAGAAGCTGATTGAACGTAACGTAATTGAAGTTGCGCCACTGGCTTACATGCGTGGTCGTACATTGAATGATGCGTTTATCATTCTTGATGAGAGCCAAAACACCACGGTAGAACAGATGAAGATGTTCTTAACCCGTATCGGTTTTAACTCACGCGCTGTGATCACAGGTGATATTACGCAAATCGATTTACCTCGTGGTGCAAAATCAGGCTTACGCCATGCGACTGAAGTGCTCAATGAAGTCGACGACATTAGCTTTAACTTCTTCATGTCTGAAGACGTCGTTCGTCACCCTGTAGTTGCTCGTATCGTCAACGCATACGAGAAGTGGGAAGCAAAAGACCAGAAAGAGCGCAAAGAGTTTGAAAAGCGTAAACGTGAAGAGCGTGAAGCCAAACTTCTTGAGGCTCAGCAGGTAGTTACGACACAATTAGCAACACAAAATAGCTCTGTAATTGCAGAACAAGGTGATAAATAGATGTCTATTGAACTAGACCTGCAATTAGCGGTCGAAAATGAGCAAGGTCTTCCAACTGAGCAAGATATTCAGCTTTGGTTGGACAAGACAATTCCTCAGTTTCAAGAGAACGCTGAGTTGACGGTTCGTATCGTTGATACACAAGAAAGCCACCAGCTCAATCATGAATATCGTGGCAAAGATAAGCCAACTAACGTGTTGTCTTTTCCATTCGAGGCTCCTCCAGGGATCGAGTTAGATCTACTGGGCGACCTCATTATCTGCCGCCAAGTTGTCGAAAAAGAAGCAGAAGAGCAAAGTAAGCCTCTGCTAGCACACTGGGCTCATATGGTTGTACATGGCAGTCTGCATCTGCTAGGTTATGATCATATCGAAGATGATGAAGCTGAAGAGATGGAGTCACTCGAGACAGAAATCATGCAATCTATGGGGTTTGAAGACCCTTACATTCTAGAAAAGTAAATTGATTCTAGTAAAGTAGGTTGCAGAGAAACAATAACTCATCGAACCTGTGATTTTCACAGGAATCTGAGTTGTAACGTGTGCTATCACACTTCTGATAGCGTTATTTTTTGAGAAATCATGAACGAAGGTAACCCCCCCACTTCTGAGGGAAGTAAAAAATCTGAAGGTCCGAGTAGAAAGTCCTTCTTTGAACGCCTAGGCCAACTATTTCAAGGTGAAGTAAAAGATCGCCAAGAGCTCGTAGATGTAATCCGCGACTCAGAAATTAATGACCTAATTGACCACGACACACGCGACATGCTCGAGGGTGTTATGGAAATTTCAGAGATGCGAGTACGCGATATCATGCTGCCTCGCTCTCAAATGGTTACAGTTGAACGCACAGATGATCTAGATACATTGATTGCGCTCATTACTGATGCTCAACACTCTCGCTACCCAGTGATCAGTGAAGATAAAGACCATGTTGAAGGCATTCTATTAGCGAAGGACCTACTTAAGTATTTGGGTTCAGAAAGTGCTCCATTTGATATCGAACAAGTGATTCGCCCTGTCGTGGTTGTTCCTGAAAGTAAGCGAGTTGATCGCCTGCTTAAGGAGTTCCAAGAAGAGCGTTACCACATGTCTATCGTTGTCGATGAGTTTGGTGGAGTTTCTGGCCTGGTAACCATTGAAGATATCCTCGAAGAAATCGTTGGTGAAATTGAAGACGAGTTCGACGATGAAGAAGAGCTAGATATTCGTAAGCTGAGTAAGCATACCTTCTCTGTAAAAGCTTTAACCACTATTGAAGAGTTCAACGATACGTTTAACACTGCCTTTAGTGACGACGAAGTGGATACGGTAGGCGGCATGGTTATGACAGCACTCGGCCACCTGCCGGTTCGTGGCGAAATTGTAGAAATCGAAAACTACCATTTCAAAATAACATCAGCAGATAACCGTCGTGTGATTCAGCTACAGGTAACCATTCCTGACGAACAGCCTCTTCCGACTATCGAAGAATAACAACTTCTCTCTAAAGAGATGACAGAAATTAGATGACTAATACCTTTATTCATCGCCTATTACGGCCGCTTGCGGCCGTTTTTGTTGGCGCTATAACCACCCTTTCATTCGCTCCATACTCTATATGGCCTCTTGCTATTCTCAGCCCAGCTTTGTTGCTGTTACTGATCCACAACCGCTCTCCTAAAAGTGCGCTTTGGATTGGCTACGCATGGGGTTTAGGTCAATTCACCACAGGTATCAGCTGGGTATACGTCAGCATTGATGGTTTTGGCGGCATGCCACTGGCAGCCAACCTATTTTTGATGGCATTGCTTGTTGGCTACCTAGCCGTTTATTCAGGGCTATTTACCTGGGGTTTGAATAAATTCTTCCCTGCCAATAACCTAAGCCGCTTTTTCCTCGCAGCTCCTGCATTGTGGTTAGTCAGCGATTGGCTGCGTGGATGGGTAATGACGGGCTTTCCTTGGCTTTGGTTAGGCTACAGCCAAATCGATTCGCCATTAGGTTCATTTGCACCGATTGGCGGCGTAGATCTAGTAACTTTAGCGATCATTGTTTCAGCCTCTGCATTCACTTATGCGATTGTTAACCGAGCTTGGAGCATCGCTCTCATTCCCGCCGTCGTATTTAGTGCAGGCTTTGGTATTCGCAACATCGACTGGGTCACGCCGAACCCTGAAAAAACCACGTCAGTCGTCTTAATCCAAGGCAACGTCGATCAAGACAGCAAATGGCTGCCGAGTCATCGCTGGCCGACCATGATGAAGTACACCGACCTAAGCAGAGAAAATTGGGGAGCGGACATCATCATCTGGCCTGAAGCCGCTATTCCAGCATTCGAAGTTGAGATCCCATCTTTCCTACGTAACTTGGATAGCGCAGCGAAGATGAACAACAGTTCGATCATTACCGGTGTGCTGAATCAGTCTGAAGATAAGAAATACTACAACAGTGTTCTTTCTCTCGGTGTGAATCCATACGGTGAGTACAGCTACGATCCAGACGAACGCTACCATAAACACCACCTGTTACCATTTGGTGAGTTTGTGCCGTTTGAAGATATCTTGCGTCCATTAGCACCTTTCTTTAACTTGCCAATGTCATCATTTAGCCGTGGCGACTTTGTTCAACCAAACATAGTGGCAAATGGTCGTCACTTAGCGCCTGCGTTGTGTTACGAGATCATCTTTAATGATCAAGTTAGGCAGAACGTAACCGACGAGACTGACTTTATTTTAACGCTCTCTAACGATGCGTGGTTTGGTCGTTCGATTGGCCCTCTGCAACATATGGAAATTGCACAGATGCGTGCTCTGGAGCTTGGTAAGCCGGTTATTCGCTCGACCAACAACGGTGTGACGGCAGTTACTGATTACAAAGGCAATATAATCAAGCAAGTGCCTCAGTTTGAAACGGCAGTGTTAAAAGCTGAACTCATTTCAACGGATGGTCAAACGCCTTATCACACAGTAGGTACTTGGCCACTGTATATCTGGGCGATGCTCAGCTTGGTGATTGGTTGGGTAATTAGAAAGCCAAAAAGCTAGATTCGACGAAAAGTGATTTGAGGGTTGACTGATCGGGTCAACCCTTTTTCATTGCTGTGGTTTTGCGTTGATACGCTATGGTTCAGAAGCTTACGGTTTAAGGGCTTTACGACTAAACCCTTTAGAACCACATTTAATGCATGGAATGATATTGGTTGGGTGGTTATATTCGGTTTGGTGACCACACTCGTCACATACTAAGGTTCCCAAGCCAATGACTTCACCCGCTTGATACAAGCCTTGGTGTTCTAAGTCTTGGAACAGTTCAACCCATTCCACCTTAGTACGATCAGTAATATCCAACAGCCCTTGCCAAATAGAGTCCGCAATCATCAAATAGAATGGACCGCTTTTACTCTCTTCATAGCTTTCGGAAAACTCTTTTAAGTCCGACTTCACGTAGGCAGAGATCAATGAAAGCTCATCTTTAGTCATATCATTAGCTGCTTTCGCAAACTTGCCCGACGTTTCGATTTTGTTGTTGAGCTCTTCAGGGCTATGCTTCAGCGTTTCAATCACCTCTTCGACGACTTCTTCATAGAGCGCTTTTTTCTTCGGCATAACAACCTCCTTAAGATAACCAACCTTTTAGTGAGCAAACGGATGCGCTGCAATGCACTCCCGCTTACAAACAAATGCAATTCATACTCTTAAGTATAGTTGCCCTGCGAAATTCAGTGAAAATTACACAATCTACTAAGCGGCAACTGCAAGTATGAAGGGTATAACTATTGTTGTACTCAGCTCCTTTAGGTATTCTATGACGATCTGTAAGATTCTGTTCTAACCGAACTCACAAATTCCAAGATAACCGGATACCATCGATGCAAGAACAATATAACCCGCAAGAGATTGAACAAAAGGTTCAACAACACTGGGATAACAGCGAGACTTTCGTTGTAAGTGAAGACCCAAACAAAGAAAAATTCTACTGTCTTTCTATGTTCCCTTACCCAAGTGGCCGACTGCACATGGGTCACGTGCGTAACTACACCATCGGTGATGTGGTATCTCGTTTCCAACGTCTACAAGGCAAAAACGTAATGCAGCCAATTGGTTGGGATGCATTCGGCCTACCTGCAGAAAACGCCGCTGTTAAAAACAATACAGCACCTGCACCATGGACTTACGAAAACATTGAGTACATGAAGAACCAGCTTAAGCTTCTAGGCTTTGGTTACGACTGGAACCGTGAATTCGCAACGTGTACTCCAGAGTACTACCGTTGGGAACAAGAGTTCTTCACTAAGCTTTACGAAAAAGGCCTGGTTTACAAGAAGACATCTTCAGTGAACTGGTGTCCAAACGACCAAACAGTACTGGCAAATGAGCAAGTAGAAGACGGTTGTTGCTGGCGTTGTGACACTCCAGTAGAGCAAAAGAAAATTCCACAGTGGTTTATTAAAATCACTGAGTACGCTCAAGAGCTACTAGACGATCTAGACAACCTTGAAGGTTGGCCTGAAATGGTTAAGACCATGCAGCGCAACTGGATCGGTCGCTCTGAAGGTGTTGAGCTATCTTTCGCTGTTAACGGCGAAGAAGCACCATTAGAAGTGTACACAACACGTCCAGATACACTAATGGGTGTTTCTTACGTTGGTATCGCTGCAGGTCACCCTCTTGCAGAGAAAGCATCGAAGAACAACCCAGAGCTTGCTGCATTCGTTGAAGAGTGTCGTAACACTAAAGTTGCTGAAGCTGAACTCGCAACGATGGAAAAGAAAGGTATGGATACTGGCCTAACGGCTATCCACCCTCTTAACGGTCGTGTTGTTCCTGTATACGTAGCAAACTTCGTACTTATGGATTACGGCACAGGTGCGGTAATGGCGGTTCCTGCTCACGATCAACGTGACTACGAGTTCGCAACTAAGTACGGCATCGATATAATCCCAGTAATCAAACCTGAAGATGGTTCTGAACTAGACGTGTCTGAAGCGGCTTACACTGAAAAAGGTGTACTGTTTGATTCTGGTGAATTCGATGGTCTTGCGTTCCAAGAAGCATTCGATGCAATTGCTGCGAAGCTTGAAGCTGAAGGCAAAGGTAAGAAGACAGTAAACTTCCGTCTACGTGACTGGGGTGTATCTCGTCAACGTTACTGGGGCGCTCCAATCCCAATGGTAACCACTGAAGACGGTGAAGTTCACCCAGTACCAGCAGACCAACTGCCAGTCATTCTTCCTGAAGATGTAGTAATGGATGGCGTAACGAGCCCAATCAAGGCTGACAAGTCTTGGGCTGAAACAACATTCAACGGCGAACCCGCTCTACGTGAGACTGACACGTTCGATACGTTTATGGAGTCTTCTTGGTACTACGCACGTTACTGTTCACCGCAAGCAGACGACATTCTAGATCCAGAGAAAGCAAACTACTGGCTACCAGTTGACCAATACGTTGGTGGTATCGAGCACGCTTGTATGCACCTGCTTTACTCTCGTTTCTTCCATAAGCTTCTACGTGATGCTGGCTACGTGACGTCTGATGAACCGTTCAAGCAACTACTATGTCAAGGCATGGTTCTGGCTGACGCGTTCTATCACGAAAACGAAAAAGGCACCAAAGAGTGGATTGCACCGACTGACGTAACGGTTGAACGTGACGGTAAAGGTCGCATCGAAAAAGCAGTCGACGATCAAGGTCGTGAAGTTGAACACTCAGGCATGATCAAAATGTCTAAGTCTAAGAACAACGGTATCGACCCACAAGAGATGGTAGACAAGTACGGCGCTGATACAGTACGTCTATTCATGATGTTTGCATCACCTGCAGACATGACGCTTGAGTGGCAAGAGTCTGGCGTTGAAGGGGCTAACCGCTTCCTTAAACGTGTTTGGAAATTGGTTCACGCTCACTCTTCTAAGGGTGCTGCTGAATCTGTTGATGCTTCTGCGCTATCTGGCGACCAAAAAGCACTTCGTCGTGATATCCATAAAACTATCGCGAAAGTAACGGACGATATCGGCCGTCGCCAAACGTTCAACACAGCAATCGCTGCGATCATGGAATTGATGAACAAGCTAGCGAAAGCACCTCAAGAGTCTGTACAAGATCGTGCAATCCTTGATGAAGCGCTAAAAGCTGTTGTTCGCATGCTTTACCCAATGACGCCACACATCTCTTACGAAATGTGGATTGCACTGGGTGAATCAAACGTAGACTCAGCAACATGGCCAACTTTCGATGAGAAAGCGCTAGTTGAAGACGAGAAAACTATCGTTGTTATGATCAACGGTAAGCTACGTGCGAAACTAACCGTTGCTGCTGATGCAACAGAAGAGCAAGTTCGTGAGCTTGGTCTAAACGATGAGAACGCTAAGAAGTTCCTAGATGGCTTAACTATCCGTAAAGTTATCTTCGTACCAGGTAAGCTTCTAAACATCGTTGCTAACTAATTTCGTTAGCACAATGCAATTGCTAAAGAATTAACGAACTTAATTCATCAAAAGCAGTCTGTAGACAGGGTAGCTAATTGCCCTGTCTACTTATTTAAGCGCTTTAGACTTGAGCCTAACCACTCAAACGAACTAAAGCCTTTAAATAAGTATTCTACCTTCATGAGAGCCATCAAATAATGCGCCTGATTTCACTATCTTCATTGAAAGTTACTGTTGTTGTTTTAACCGTCAGCCTATTAAGTGCGTGTGGTTTCCACCTACGTGGTGATTACTCCGTACCAGAAGAACTCAACAAGATCTCCGTAACCAGTTACGACCAATACAGTACGTTTACACGTATGATGAAAGGTCAACTGCGTATGAATGATGTAGAAATTGTGCCACCGGCTGAGAATACACCTAACCTGCATATTATTAGTGAGAGCGTAGGTGAGCGAACTCTGTCTCTATACCAAAACACTCGTGCAGCAGAGAAAGAACTGACATTCCGCGCTTCATACCGCGTAACTGTCCCGGATCTAGGCTCAAAGACGTTCTCAACCAGCGTAACCCGTAGTTACCTAGATAACCCGCTAACTGCACTTGCGAAGTCGGTTGAACGAGACATGATCGAAGATGAGATGCGTAAGTTGGCAACAAGCCAAATCCTTCGTCAGATGGCTCGACTAAAAGCGAACATTGCAGCTGATAGCATGGACCTAGATGCACTAGAGCACGTTCAAGTGAAAGAACTCGAAAAGCAATACAACATCAAGAATGTTGAGATCGTACCAGCTTCAGAAGAACAACCAATACTTAGCGATTCGGCTGAGTAATAGGTTTATTTGATGCGTATTTTTGCTGACCGCTTATCAGAGCAACTTATTAAACAGTTGAGTAATGTTTACCTAATTTTTGGTAACGAACCGCTACTGTTGCAAGAGAGCCGAGAAGCGATTCAAAAGGCTGCAAAACAGCAAGGCTTTGAAGAACGTCACCGCTTTGCGATTGATAGCAGTCTCGACTGGAATCAAGTCTACGACTGCACTCAAGCACTGAGCCTATTCTCTAGCCGTCAGGTCATCGAGCTTGAACTGCCAGAGTCAGGCGTCAATGCCGCAATAGCGAAAGAGCTACTCGCAATCTCCGAGTATATCCACAGTGATATCTTGTTAATCTTGGTGGGCACTAAGCTCACCAAAGCTCAAGAAAGCGCTAAGTGGTTTAAGGCTCTTTCGAATCAGGGTCACTGGGTCAGTTGCCTAACGCCAGATGTCAGTCGGTTACCTCAGTTTGTCCAAGCGCGTTGCCGTCAAATCGGTTTAACGCCAGACCCTGAAGCGATTCAAATGCTGGCGCAATGGCATGAGGGTAATCTATTTGCTCTCACCCAAAGCCTAGAAAAACTGGCTCTCCAATACCCAGATGGAAAACTCACGTTAGTACGCTTAGAAGAATCGCTGAGTCGACACAACCATTTTACTCCATTCCATTGGAGTGATGCGTTATTGGCAGGCAAAGGTAACCGAGCACAACGAATCCTGCGTCAGCTAGAAGCTGAAGGTGTCGAACCCGTCATTTTATTACGTAGCATACAACGAGAGCTTGCTCTGCTATTACAAATGCAGCAACAAATGAAACAGATGCCGATTGGTCAGGTCTTCGAAAAACACCGTATCTGGCAATCTAAAAAGCCTCTTTATAACGCCGCGCTAACAAGAGTTTCGATTTCTCAATTACACTCTTTGTTCGCGTTGCTCACTCAAGCTGAATTGATGACAAAAACTCAATATGAGCAGTCGCCTTGGCCACTAATTCATCAGTTAAGCGTAGAGTTTTGTATCCCTTCAGCTTCAATACCATTCCACGCATAAAAGCGTGTTATATTCTAGGGTCAACAAGCCCTAAACAAAGCTAAATTCAGATTAAAGGAACACCCAGTGTTACGTGAAGAACTAAAAGATTTTCTTGCAGACAAAGCCGACGACATGAAAGCAGAATCGATTGTAACTATCGATGTAGAAGGCAAATCAAGCGTTACTGATTACATGATTGTTTGTACTGGCACCTCTAAACGCCATGTTGCCTCTATTGCACAGCATGTTGCTGATGAAGTGCGTAAAGCGGGTATGCAACCTCTAGGTATGGACGGTCAGCAAGAAGGTGAATGGGTTGTTCTAGATATGGGCACAAGCATGCTTCACGTTATGCAAGAAGAGCATCGTGAGCTGTACCAACTAGAAAAACTTTGGGGCTAAGCTTTGAAGATCCAGTTAATCGCAGTTGGCACAAAAATGCCAAAGTGGGTTGAAGAAGGGTTTCAAG
This sequence comes from Vibrio sp. 10N.247.311.12, assembly GCF_041467515.1. Taxonomy (NCBI): domain Bacteria; kingdom Pseudomonadati; phylum Pseudomonadota; class Gammaproteobacteria; order Vibrionales; family Vibrionaceae; genus Vibrio; species Vibrio sp. 10N.247.311.12. The sequence goes on along the minus strand of NZ_JBFSUV010000028.1, from coordinate 52,973 downwards.
AATACAAACGCCGCTTCCCTCACGATATGCCATTAGAGCTCATTGAAATTACTGCAGGAAAGCGCGGTAAAAATGCAGATATTGCACGCATTCTTCAAAAAGAAGGTGAAGCGATGCTGGCTGCAGTTCCAAAAGGCAACCGTATTGTCACGCTCGATATCCCAGGTAGAAAGTGGGATACACCTCAACTTGCTGAGCAATTAGAAAGTTGGAAGCTGGATGGACGTGACGTATCTATCCTAATTGGCGGGCCTGAAGGATTAGCACCTGCATGTAAAGCGGCCGCAGACCAAAGTTGGTCTCTGTCTGCGCTTACTCTCCCTCACCCATTAGTACGCGTTATCATGGCTGAAAGCTTGTATCGAGCTTGGAGCATCACTGCTAACCACCCTTATCATCGAGAATAAGCGTTAATGTTACGTAAACGTAGCCAAATCCGCGATTACAAAGCAGAAGCACGACTATTTACTAGCCGTGCTTTTGTTGCGTTTGCGGGGATCATAGTCATGATGTCGATGTTGGTTGTTAACCTGTACAACATTCAGGTCAATCAATACCAAGACTATAAAACTCGTTCTAACGACAACCGTATCAAGGTCGTTCCGATCGCCCCTAACCGTGGTTTGATTTACGATCGCAACGGTATACTTCTTGCCGAAAACCGTCCTGTTTTCAATCTAGAAATCATACCCGAAAAAATTAAAGATATGGATGACACGCTTGCTCGTCTGCAAGCATTAATTGAGATCCCGCCAGAGCGTATCGAGCGCTTTAATCGTGATCGTCGTAATTCACGACGCTTTAAATCAGTACCTATTCTTAATCAACTGTCTGAAGAACAAGTTGCCGTCTTCTCTGTAAACCAACACAAATTCCCAGGTGTTGAAGTTACGGGAACTTTGAAGCGTTTCTACCCTTACGGTGATGTGCTCACTCACGTAATAGGCTATGTATCGCGCATCAATGACCGTGATATGCAGCGCTTGATGCGAGAAGAAAAAGACGCCAATTACCAAGCTACACGTGATATCGGTAAGTTGGGTATTGAGCGTTATTACGAAGATATGTTGCACGGTACAGCTGGCTACCAAGAAGTCGAAGTTAACAGTCGTGGACGAGTGATTCGTACCCTCAAATTTGTCCCTTCGGTTCCAGGCAAAGATATCGTACTTAACTTAGATATCAAGCTACAGCTATACGTACATAAGTTACTTGATGGCCGCCGTGGTTCAGCTATCGTTCTCGATCCGAAAGACAATGGCGTGTTAGCCATGGTATCGAGCCCAAGCTACGACCCAAACGCATTCGTGCATGGTATCTCGTCTAAAGGCTATAACGCCCTGCTTCAAGACAAAGACCGCCCTTTGGTTAACCGTGCCACGCTAGGGATTTACCCACCAGCATCGACGATCAAACCCTTCATTGCTGTTGCTGCTCTGCAAGAAGGTGTTATTACACCAAACACTACGCGCAATGACCCAGGCTATTGGAAGATACCAAACTCAAAAACGAGACCATTCCGTGACTGGTTGCGTTGGGGACACGGGGTCGTTGATATAGAGAAAGCGATTGAAGAGTCAGTGGATACTTTCTTTTACCAAATTGCTTATGATCTCGGCATTGATCGCATATCCAAATGGATGATGATGTTCGGCTTTGGTGATTATACTGGCATCGATATTTATGAAGAAAGCAAAGCCAATATGCCAACTCGTGATTGGAAGATGGCAAGACACCGTGTGCCTTGGTACCAAGGTGACACCATCCCAGTTGGTATTGGCCAAGGCTACTGGACTGCAACACCCATGCAGATTGCAAAAGCCACATCAGTTTTGGTCAATGAAGGTGAAGTAACCGCACCTCACCTACTTCGTTCAACCATTGATAACGGTCGTCCATTCGATGAACAAATCATGTCGGACATTGAAACTTACCCACCGCTAACCGGGGTTAAGAAGAAGTATTGGGATATCGCTCAGGAAGGTATGAGGCTGGCTAACCACGGTAAGAAAGGTACGGCAAGACGTTCATTCCAGAAGATGTCTTACCAAACCGCTGGTAAATCGGGTACCGCACAGGTATTCGGCTTAAAAGAAGATGAAGAGTACAACGCGGATGAAATCGCAGAGCACTTACGCGATCACGCCCTCTTTACGGGTTACGCGCCTTTTGAAGATCCTGAAGCCGTCGTGACTATCGTTCTAGAGAACGCAGGTGGCGGTTCTTCTAACGGCGGCCCAGTAGTAAGAAGGATTTTAGACCATATTATCCTTGCAGAAGATTATCAAAGTGAGCCAATTAAATAATGAAACTTGATCCTTCAACTGGACGAAATAGAGCCCTATTCGAAAGGCTGCATATCGACCTGCCGCTATTGCTCGGCATTCTGGTTTTAATGGGCTTTGCCCTACTGATCATGTACAGCGCAAGCGGACAAAGCCTTGCGATGATGGATCGCCAGGCGATGCGCATGGCTCTGTCTTTAGGTGTGATGATCTTCCTAGCGCAAATCTCACCTCGCACTTATGAAACCTTGGCACCACTGCTATTTGTAGGTGGTGTCATCTTGCTATTGGGCGTGTTGTTCTTTGGTGAAGCCTCTAAAGGCGCCCAGCGTTGGTTAAACTTCGGCTTTGTTCGATTCCAACCGTCAGAGCTATTAAAGCTCGCGGTGCCTTTGATGCTGGCACGATTTATCGGTAAGCGCTCACTTCCACCAACATTCCAAACATTAGCGATCTCGCTAGTGATGGTGTTTGTACCGACGATTCTAATCGCAAAGCAGCCTGACCTAGGTACATCTATCCTTATCGCCGCATCTGGTATCTTCGTGATATTCCTGGCTGGTATCAGTTGGAAAATCATTGCTAGCGCCGCAATCGCATTAGGGGCATTTATCCCAATCCTATGGTTCTTCTTGATGCGTGAATATCAAAAAGTGCGTGTTAGAACCCTTTTTGATCCTGAATCAGATCCATTAGGTGCGGGTTACCACATCATTCAAAGTAAGATTGCGATAGGTTCGGGTGGTATATCAGGAAAAGGTTGGCTGCAAGGCACTCAATCTCAATTAGAATTCATTCCAGAGCGCCACACCGACTTCATTTTTGCGGTCATCGCCGAAGAGTGGGGCATGATTGGTATCTTGTTCTTGCTTGCTATCTACCTGTTTATTATTGGACGTGGCTTAGTGCTTGCGAGCCAAGCTCAAACCGCATTCGGTCGAATGATGGGCGGCAGTATTGTACTGAGCTTCTTCGTTTATATTTTTGTAAACATTGGCATGGTAAGTGGCATTCTACCTGTGGTTGGTGTTCCTCTTCCTTTAGTCAGTTATGGTGGTACTTCAATGGTTACCCTTATGGCTGGTTTTGGTATTTTAATGTCGATCCATACACACAGAAAAGCATTCTCAAAGGCGACCTAATCGATGTCTATTACAACGTTTCAAAAAAAAGCATCCTTGGTTGAAGAGCTGCCAATCAAAAAAATAGTCTCTATCTTGGGGCTAGCGATTTTAATCAATGGTTGTTCTTCAAAGCAGCCAACAGGCCGCTACGATATTGATTCAGATATTGCACCAGACGCACCGATCTCAGTAGAGCATCTCGAGGATGCTCACCCTCAGTATGAACCTTATAGTTTAGGTGGTAACACGGATTACACTTTACGTGGCGAAGACTACAAGATCGTAAAGAAGACCGAAGGGTTTACTGAGAAAGGCAAAGCCTCTTGGTACGGTAAGAAATTTCATGGCCACTTAACGTCGAACGGCGAGATCTACGACATGTATTCGATGTCTGCGGCGCACAAAACATTGCCAATTCCAAGCTATGTAAAAGTGACGAATACTGACAACAACAAAACGACAATTGTTCGTATCAATGACCGCGGCCCATTCCATGAAGGCCGAATCATTGACCTTAGTTATGCGGCAGCTTACAAGCTCGATGTGTTGAGAACCGGCACGGCAAATGTTGAGATTGAAGTCATTACTGTGGCTATGCCAACCGACGCAAATAAAAAGGCTGCTTTACCGCAATTTATTATTCAAGTCGCAACATCTCCACATGAAGATAGGACCGAAAAGTTAGCGAAAGATCTAGCCGAAAAGCTAGAAGTAGCAACGTTCTTGCAGCCAAATGATGACAAATACCGTCTGATGATTGGGCCATTTCATGACTATGCTCTGACTCAAGAGAAATTAGAACAAGTTAAGCTAATGGGTTACCCGTCAGCTTATATAAAAAAACACACCCTAACTCGCTAATTAATCTAACAGTTACTTCTGGTAATCAGCGCTCTGGTGTGACAGAGTGATTCTGTTAATATATGAATAGTTCACCAAATAATTGCATTCAAAATGATTAAATCTAATAAACTTGTTAAATCGATTTTTGCTACTTCTGTTGCTCTTTCTGCAACGATAGCTACATCGTCATTCGCCGCTCCTATTGTTGTTCCTGATGCACCTCAAATCGCCGCTAAAGGTTTTGTTCTGATGGATTACCATTCAGGCAAAGTACTAGCAGAGAAAGAGATGAATACTCAGCTTTCTCCAGCAAGTTTAACCAAGATGATGACGAGCTACGTGATCGGCCAAGAGCTCGACCGTGGCAACATCAACCTAAACGACGATGTTGTAATCAGTGAAAATGCTTGGGCTAAAAACTTCCCAGATTCATCTAAGATGTTCGTTGAAGTGGGCACTACGGTTAAAGTTGAAGAATTAAACCGCGGTATCATCATTCAATCAGGTAACGACGCATGTGTTGCTATGGCTGAACACATCGCTGGCTCTGAAGATGCATTCGTTGACCTAATGAACGCTTGGGCAAGCTCTATCGGCATGAAAGACACGCACTTTGCTAACGTGCACGGTCTAGACAACCCGAACCTATACTCAACGCCTTACGATATGGCGCTACTTGGTCAGGCGCTGATTCGCGACGTACCAGACGAGTACCGTATCTACTCAGAGAAGAAATTCACATACAACGGCATCACCCAATACAACCGTAACGGTCTGTTATGGGATAAGAGCATGAACGTTGATGGCATCAAAACGGGCCACACAAGCAATGCAGGTTACAGCCTAGTAAGCTCAGCGACAGAAGGCAAAATGCGCCTAGTGGCTGTAGTTATGGGTACCAAGAATGCGAATGCTCGTAAAACAGAAAGCAAAAAACTGCTTAGCTACGGCTTCCGCTTCTTTGAAACAGTGGCACCACACACAGCCGGTGAAACCTTCGTAGAAGAGAAGATCTGGATGGGTAGCAAGGACACAGTTGCACTGGGTGTCGACGAAGATACTTTCGTAACGCTACCTCGTGGTCAAGCTAAGAACCTGAAGGCAAGCTTCGTTCTTGAGAAAGAGCTAGAAGCGCCAATCAGCAAAGGCGATGTAGTTGGTAAACTATTCTACCAAGTAGACGGTGAAGACGTTGCTGAATACCCACTACTAGCACTTGAAGATGTAGACCAAGGCAGCCTATTCAGCCGTCTATGGGACTACCTAGTTCTTCTGTTCAAGGGTTTATTCTAAACAAGCAAAAGGTTTGTTCTAGGTAAAACCCAAGCTTGTTGTATAGCTAACCTAATGAGTAAGTTCATGATTTACTCATTAGCGAACCAAAAGCCGCCATGTGCGGCTTTTGTTGATCTTGAGTTCGGTGATATTTACACGTAATATTCCGCCTTATTACTCGTGTCTGTTGACCGAACACGCTTTTTATCGACATTTCGCCAATTTGCGAGAGTCTAGCCTTTTGGAGCTAATCATGAACATCAATTCTGATGCAAAACTAAAAGACCTCTTAGAGTTCCCTTGTTCATTCACTTACAAAGTAATGGGCCACGCTAAGCCAGAACTGACTGAGCTAGTACTAGAAGTGATCCAGCGTCATGCTCCTGGTGACTACAGCCCAACGCTAAAACCAAGTGCGAAAGGTAACTACCACTCTGTTTCTATCAATATTACTGCGACTTCAATTGAGCAAGTAGAAACTCTTTATAAAGAACTGGGCGAGATCGAAATCGTTCGTATGGTTCTGTAATCTCCGATTACACATGAAAAACAGCGGCTTATTGCCGCTGTTTTTGTTTAAAGCGCCCTATCTAGCTCAAATTCATTCAACTTAATTTTCAATAAATACAAAGAAAGTTGAAAAACCTTGCAGTCCGTCTGTAGTTAGAATCATGTTTCGCGTTTATAATGCGTTCACTTTATTAATCCTTGAGGGAGTGCAGCTTTGCAAAATAAGCTAATCGTAAAAAAATTAGGCCGTCAGGATTACGAACCTGTATGGAAAGCCATGCATAAGTTCACAGACGAACGCACGGAAGAAGACCTAGACCAAGTTTGGTTGGTTGAACACAACCCTGTCTTCACTCAAGGACAAGCAGGCAAAGCTGAGCATGTATTAAATGCCGGTGATATCCCTGTAATACAAAGCGATCGCGGTGGCCAAGTGACTTACCACGGCCCAGGCCAATTAGTGGCTTACTTTCTGATTAACATCCGCCGCAAGAAATTCGGAGTACGTGATTTGGTTACTCATATCGAGAACCTCGTAATCAATACTCTGAAAGCTTACAATATAGATTCAGCTGCCCGACCTGACGCTCCTGGTGTTTATGTCGATGGCAAGAAAATCTGTTCACTTGGATTACGTATTCGACGTGGCTGCTCGTTCCACGGGTTAGCACTCAACGTCGATATGGACCTGTCTCCATTCCTACGTATTAACCCATGTGGTTACCAAGGTATGGAAATGGCGCAGGTAAGCCAACTCGGCGGACCAAGTGAACTAGAAAACGTTGAGCAACAGTTAATACAAGAGCTCGTAGAGCTACTCGGCTATGACCAAGTAGACATTCAAGCCACCAGTAACATTACAGCAGAAGCATAAAATCATGAGCAAACCAATCCAAATGGAAAAAGGCGTTAAATATCGTGACGCTGACAAAATGGCATTAATTCCCGTAAAGAATATGCCTGCTGAACAGAAAGAAGTTCTACGTAAGCCTGAATGGATGAAGATTAAACTTCCTTCAGACAGCCATCGTATTCAAGAAATCAAATCAGCAATGCGTAAAAACAACCTGCACTCAGTTTGTGAAGAAGCGTCTTGCCCTAACCTAGCCGAGTGTTTCAACCACGGTACGGCAACGTTTATGATTCTTGGCGCTATCTGTACTCGTCGCTGCCCGTTCTGTGATGTTGCCCATGGTCGTCCTGTTGCTCCTGAAGCTGAAGAGCCGAAGAAACTGGCTAAAACAATTCAAGACATGAAACTGAAGTACGTTGTAATCACTTCAGTTGACCGTGATGACTTGCGTGACGGCGGTGCTCAGCACTTTGCTGACTGTAACCGTGAGATTCGCGAACTCAACCCAAATATTCGTATCGAAACACTGGTTCCAGACTTCCGCGGTCGTATGGACGTTGCGCTTGACCTAATGAAAGACAACCCGCCAGATGTTTTCAACCACAACCTAGAGACAGCGCCACGTCTATACCGTAAAGCGCGTCCAGGTGCGAACTACAAGTGGTCTCTTGATCTACTGAAGAAATTCAAAGAGCAGCACCCTGATATCCCAACAAAATCAGGTGTGATGATGGGTCTTGGCGAGACAAAAGAAGAGATCGTTCAAGTACTGAAAGACCTTCGCGAACATGGTGTGACTATGCTGACACTAGGTCAATACCTAGCACCAAGCCGTCACCACTTACCAGTAGAACGCTACGTGCCGCCTTCTGAGTTCGATGAGCTGAAAGAGATTGCTCTAGAGCTAGGCTTTACTCACGCAGCGTGTGGCCCGTTTGTACGTTCTTCTTACCATGCGGACTTACAAGCTCAAGGTATGGAAATTAAGTAATCACGATTGCTTAACGAACAATGCAAAGGCGCTGAATATTATGTTCAGCGCCTTTTTTCTATCTTGTTCGTGCCGCTATAGCTTTATATTTCGTGCCACTAAGCTTTATATAAAAACAACAAAGCCACTCTTTATGAGTGGCTTTGTGCTTAATATTTCAAGTTCAGAGGAGGTAATTTCAAAAAGCCCAGATAGGGTTCTGCATTAACCGAAAGATGCCCAGATAACCGTTGCTACCAAAATTGGGCACACAAACTTCACATACATTGGCCAAACCTTACCAAACCAACCAAGTTGAAAATCAGGACTGCCTTGTTCAAGCTCTTTCACTTTTGAAGCTCGGCTCCATACCCAACCACCAAACACACAGAACATCAGTGCAGCGACTGGTTGAAGATACTGAGTTGCAATCATCGCTACCATGCCAAACATCGCAGCAAAGTTGTAAACAATCACCACACTAAACAGCGCGATAGCACCACCAATCACCCAGCTTGTTGGCGTTCGTCTAGTATTGAAACGCTCACTCACTAGCGCAACCGGGCCTTCAAGCATCGAAATCGAAGAAGTCAGTGCAGCAATCGTTAGTAGTAAAAAGAACACAATCGCAAAGATCTGTCCAAGCACACCTAAACTATCAAACATCAACGGCAAAACCGTGAATACTAGAGTGTCAGAGCTTAATAGTGAGCCGTCTTCAGCGTAGATTTGAACGCCTTTTTGCATCGCAACAAACATTGCTGGCATCACCACTAATCCAGCAATAAAAGCGACAGCAGTATCCACCAGAGTTACGTTCATCGCCATTTTTGGTAGGTTCTCTTTCTTGCTTAAGTAAGAGCCATAAACCAACATCGAGCAACCGCCAATAGTGAGTGAGAAGAACCCCTGTCCCATTGCCGCCAGAATCAGTTTTCTATCCCACACTTTCTCAAAGTCTGGAATAAGGTAATGTTTTAGGCCTTCCATCGCGCCAGATTGCGTCATGATGTAAACAAACAATAAGCCAAATAAAACAAACAGCGCAGGCATCAAACGAGTCGACCATTTCTCGATGCCTTGCTTAACACCGCCCTGCACAATCAAGATAGTCAGTACATAGAACGCGACGGTACCAAATACGTTGCGCTCAACACTGAAGCCCTTAAACCAATCAGCAATCGCTTCTAGGCCGATAAGATCCGCGACCGCACCAATTAGGAAACAGATCAACCAGCCACCAACAATACTGTAAAACGCCAACACTGCGCTTGGTACACTCAGTCCAACCCAACCGACAAACTCACCGACTTTCTTACCCAAAGGGTTTGTCGTCAAAGATCGCATGCTATCAACTGGGTTTGCTTGGCCGTGACGGCCTATAGCCATCTCAACCACCAACATAGGGAAAGCAACCACGAAGATCATGATCAAATAGACTAAAAGGAAAGCGCCACCACCGTTGCTAGCAACTTGAGTCGGGAAACCCCAAATATTACCCAAGCCAACCGCTGCACCAGCCGCTGCTAAAATAAAACCTAAACGAGAGCTAAAGTGCTCTCTTGAAGAGGAAGATTGTTGGTCCATATCGCCCGCATTAAAAATCAGTGAACTAGTTGAGAAGTACAGTAATAAAAAGCAATGATAGGCACAACCAATAAATGAACAATTCTCTGATTTTTACAATCAATGCGCTATTTAGAACAACAAAATTAACAAAAAACCAGTCTTATCGTTCAATTATAAGCAACAAAGCGAAGCAGTAGGCTTAAGAAGGAAATGGATTGAATTGAGATAAATACTCGCCGTGTGGTTCCATTTATACAAACAAAAAGAGCACCGACCGGTGCTCTTACTATTCATCACTAGACTCGAATTAAATTGTGAAGACTTGGTAATCTTTTAAGTTCGGAATGATTTCATGCAGTTCTTGCTCTTGTTCTGCCATCTCATCAAGTGAATCACAGAACTCATTCGCTTCCTCCTGTACTTGTTGAGAGTGTTCTTTCATTCGCTCTTCAACTTTCAGCTTTAATTCAGCCATACTGTCAGCCAGTTCAGTCAGGTTTAGGCCACCGTCTTGTTTCATTTTTTCTGACATCGCATTAAAAGCGCTAGAGATAAATTCTTGGTTAAAGATTTCTTTCGCCTTCTCGAAATCTTCAGACCAGCCATTGGCCATCGAATCAAAGCTTTCTGCAGGCAACACTAATTCGCCATCTTTGTAATAACGCGCTTCCAGTTCTGCAAAGTAGGTTTTCATTGATTCTTTTACATTATCAAATGACTCAGGTGAATCCAGGCTAGCCGCGATATCATCAATCACGTCATTGGCTAACGCTAAGCTATCGTTGGCCATTTGTTTCGCTCGAGGTAAGTACTCACTCATGTTTTCGCGATATTTCTCAATCGCCGCTTGTTGGTCGGCATCAAGCTCAACCTTCTCACCATGAATATAGAGGTCGTTGTTATCATCAAAAACGGCCGTATCACCATTCACTTGATGGATTTCGACTTTTTGGTCATCAATTCGTAGTTCATTCTTCAAATCAACTCGACACTGAGCAGCAAACGTTGGCAGGCTCACAACAGAGATCGCCGCTGTTAACGATGCAATTAATACACTGTTTTTCATAAATACATTGTTTTTCATAACATCCTCTCATCAATCTGACAGATTACTATACCCTTGGTATATGCTCCTTTGTCAGAGAAACGTTTTATATCTATTAGTCAGTTAGTTAGTCGATAGAGATAACTTCGTAGCAAAACTGTTTATCTGCGACCTTAAACTCAATCTCATCACCAACTTCTTTACCCATTAGAGCCTGGCCAAAAGGTGCATTTGCCGTCACGATGGCAATCTCATTCTCATTCCACGTGACAGAAAGTCCGCCGACTCTCGGCCCCATAAAGAAATGTTTATATTGATCATGCTCGTCAATGACCACAACGTAACTGCTCACCGTAACCTTCTCACTATCACGCAACACTAAGTTACGATAACACTGAATATCGTCTTCACACTCTTGTACCCTCACCGCTTGACCATGGGCGAGATACGAAGCTTCTAATGCCAATGTATCGTACTTATGTTCAGGCACAGTCTCTTCATCGGTCGCAGCATCAATCGCACGCTGAGTCGCAGATTGTGCGATACGTAATCGGGATTCGAGTTGCTCTATGATTATTTGGCGAAGCTCAGACTTATTCATACTATTGGGGTGCTTTTCTATAGGAGCTACAGAATAGAATTAGGTACAATCAGGTGCAAGACATTTGATTCATCAAGCGACGCTATCATGAATAGGCGCCCGCTTTAGCATCAATACGACACTTAATAACTCAGGTAGAACATAAATGATTGAGCAGAAGCTAAAACAAGTATTCGGATTCGACTCACTGCGCAATGGGCAAAAGCAAGTCATTGATAACGTTCTATCTGGTCACTCGACTGCCGCGATATTCCCGACAGGCTCAGGTAAATCGCTGTGCTATCAATTACCAGCATTAGAGTTACCGCACTTAACCTTGGTGATATCGCCACTGTTAGCCTTGATGAAAGACCAACTCGCTTTCCTGCACAGTAAAGGCATTAGCGCAGCGGCAATCGAATCAAGCCAAGACCGACAAACCACACAACAGGTTATGCAGTCAGTGCGTAACGGTGACACCAAGATCCTCATGATCTCCGTCGAGCGCTTGAAGAACGAACGCTTTCGTCAGTTTATCTCCCAAGTGTCGATCTCACTGCTTGTGGTCGATGAAGCGCACTGTATTTCAGAATGGGGACACAACTTCAGACCCGACTACCTGAAGCTTCCTCAATACCAAAAACAGCTCAATATTCCTCAGGTTCTACTACTGACAGCCACTGCGACTACAGCGGTTATCCAAGATATGAAGTCAAAGTTTGAAATTGATGAGGAGCGCGTTGTGGTTACGGGTTTCTATCGTCAAAATCTCGATCTGTCGATTCAACCTTGTGAACAAACCAGTAAGCTAGAAACCTTGTGCAATGTGGTTAACCAAGCTTCTCTCGCTCCGACTATTGTTTATGTCACCCTTCAACAAACGGCAGAGATGGTGGCTCAGCAGCTTCGCAATGCTGGCGTTAATGCAGTGGCTTACCATGCGGGTCTTAAGCCTGAAAATAGAGATGCTATTCAACACCAATTCATGAATGATGACGTGAGCTGTATCGTCGCAACTATCGCGTTTGGTATGGGCGTGGATAAGTCCAACATTCGCCGAGTGATTCACTTTGACTTACCAAAATCGATCGAAAACTACTCACAAGAGATCGGCAGAGCTGGTCGAGATGGGCAAGCGTCTGAATGTATTTTACTGGCTAACAAACACGGTTTAAGCACACTCGAGAACTTCGTTTTTGGTGATACGCCAGACAACATATCGATCCAAGCGGTATTAAAAGAGATCTACGAAAATCAAAACATTGGCGCTTCTGGCTCGAATCAATGGGAGATCATGCTTAATCAACTATCACGTGAATCCAACATTCGTCAGTTACCGCTAAAAACACTACTGGTGTATCTCGAAATTGAAGGTGTGATTGAGCCCAAGTACAGCTACTTCGCAGACTACAAATTTAAGTTCATTCGTCCGAAACAGCAGATCACAGAGCAATTTCAAAGTGAACGTCGTCAATTTGTCGAAGCGATTTTCCAATGCTCTCCTCAAGCAAGAGTGTGGTGCCAAGTCGACTTCGATGCGCTTTGGACACACTTCCAAGCCGATCGTCAGCGTGTGATTGCGGCTATCGACTACTTCAATGAACAAGGTTGGATTGAACTAGAAAGCAAGCAGATCACCGATGTCTACGCGATCCACAATACTTCTGAAGATATGATGCAACTGTCAGAGCGTCTAACTGAGTTGTTTAAAGCAAAAGAAAACAGCGAGATAAACCGCCTTAACCAAATGCTGAATTTCTTTGAGGCGGATACTTGCCTAAGCTCACGCCTTGCGAGTTATTTTGCCGATGATAAAGCACCAACAAACTGCGGTCACTGCTCTGTATGTCGAGGAGAAGTGGCAATCTTACCAACCGTTGATGTTGAACCTATCGATGATGAGACGGTGATGACATGGATACATGAGTTTATTTCGGCTAGCCAACAACTGATTACCGACGAGGCAATTACTCGCTTCTTATGTGGAATCGCCACCCCGCTTTCAACCAAACTCAAAGCCAGTAAAATGGTCGGTTACGGCAAGCTAGAGCAGCAACCGTTCAGTGATACCTTAGCGCGAGTAAAACAACTTCCTAGGTAATTCTTACTTATAAAAAACCGACTAGGCTATGAAGCGTAGTCGGTATTCATCTCACTCATTATCTTTAAAAGAAGCTCAACTGACGCATTTGGTCTTTAGGTTGCAGCATTACGCTTAAACCAAGCAGGCGTATTTCTCGCCCCTGTTGTCTTTTCAGTATTTCACTAAGCAGCTCTTTGAAGTGTTCACGATCGAGAGAGGCATGGATGTGTTCAATCGTGGTTTGTTGAAAGTCGGCGAACTTGAGCTTAATGCCCTGCTTGATGATCGCTTTACTTGGGCTAGCCTTTTCTAAGCGAGTCTCGAGTTCAGGAAATAGCTTATCTTCGATTACCTGCCAACATTCTGCGTAGCTTGAAATGTTTTGGGTAAAGGTGCGCTCTACACCTACCGATTTTCGCTCGCGCTCGATGATAACTTCTCGATCATCAATGCCATGACTGCGCTTCCAGAGTGATGCACCTTGACGGCCAAACTTGAGTAGCAGGTCTCGATAGTCAGACTCTTTGATATCCTTACAAGTAAAGAAACCTGCTTGATGCAGCTTTTCAATGCTCACCTTGCCAACACCGGGAATCTTTTCAAGTGGTAGCTCATCGATCACTGATTGCACGTCTTGTGGAGGGATAACAAACTGACCATTGGGCTTATTCAGATCCGAGGCCACTTTCGCCAAGAATTTAATCGGTGCAATTCCTGCAGAAGCTGTCAGGTTCAGTTCGTTCCAGATATCACGGCGAATAGACTCGGCAATAAGTGTTGCTGAACCATGACACCGCTTAGAATCGGTGACATCAAGGAAAGCTTCATCCAAAGAAAGAGGTTCAATGATTGATGTGTATCGAGAGAAGATTTCGCGGATCTTTTTAGATATCTCGACATAGACCGACATTCTTCCCGGCACAACCAATAGATTAGGACAAAGCTGCAGGGCTTTTCCGGTCGGCATTGCAGAGCGAACACCAAACTTGCGGGCTTCGTAATTACAGGTACTCAAAACACCGCGTTGCTTTTCATGCCCACCAACAGCTAACGGGCGATTTCGGTAAGCAGGGTTATCACGCATTTCTACAGCAGCGTAAAAACAATCCATATCAACATGAATTATTTTTCTTACTTTCTCTTCACCCGCACTACACATCTAGGAATCACTCGACCTTACAACTGTATCTATGAACAGTATAATCAATTATTCTCAGATTTAAAATGATCTGGAGTCCAGCTCAACAGGTTTCACTTCATTCGCCGCCCACTATTCTGATAGTATTGTTAGGAGTATTTAGTCTATAAGTAGGGATAGCTTTTGAGTGAAAAAATACTAGTGGTAGAGGATAGTCGCGCATTCAGAAACTATCTTTACCAACAATTTAAGAACGATGGCTATGAAGTTGCGTTGGCGGAATCTGTAGAAGAAGCCAAAGCGATCTTAGAGCAAGAAACGGATTTCTTGTGTGCAGTCCTCGACTACTGTTTACCTGACGGCCAAGACGGCGAGATCATTGATCTCGTCTTAGGCTATCAACAGAAAATCATTGTCCTGACCGGGATGTTCGACAATCAACTGCGAGAGCAAGTCCTAGCCAAAGGCGTTATCGATTACATACTTAAAGACAGTATGTCATCAGTAAGTTATTTACTTCCTCTCGTCAAAAGAATCTCGAATAATCGACATCACAAAGCTCTGGTCGTAGATGACTCAACAGTGGTTCGTCGGTATGTCGTGCAACTTTTAGAACATCAATACATTCAAACGGTCCAGGCCGAAGACGGAGAACAAGCACTAAAGCTTCTCCGAAACGATCCTGATATTACTTTTGTCGTTACTGATCACGATATGCCAAACAAAGATGGTATTTCGATGACCCGCGATATTCGAGTTCACCACGACCGTAATCAACTCGCGATTCTAGGTCTATCTGGCAGTGATGACCGCACCATGACAGCACGCTTCCTCAAAGCTGGCGCGAACGACTTCCTTTATAAGCCCTTTAACCAAGAAGAGTTTTTCTGTCGTATCCATCAGTTGCTAGATATGAAAGAAGCGGCCAACGAGCTATTTCGACATGCCAACGAGGATGCTCTTACTGGCTTATGGAATCGTCGCTACCTGTTCAATCATCCTTGTAAAGGCTGCGATCAACGAAACATCGCGATGATGGACATCGACTTCTTTAAGAAAGTGAATGATACCTTTGGACACGATGGTGGTGATGCCGTGCTGATCGATGTAGGGAAAATAATCAAAGATCATTTCAAAGACGATGTCGCTGTGCGCTTTGGTGGCGAAGAGTTTTGTATTCAGTCGTGCGGCGCATTTGAAAGCTTTGTTGACAACTTAGAGTCCATGAGAGAAGCCATTGAAAGCCATGTTGTTGAGCATGACTCTCAAAGAATCAAGGTCAGTATCAGTATCGGCGTAACCGATTTAGACGCGAAGCTAGATGAGCAGATCAAAGCCGCTGATGAGCTTCTTTATACGGCAAAAGAGCAAGGTAGAAACCAACTAGTGTTTGCGCGTAACAGCATGCAAATCGAACAATAGTCATTCGCCTCTGTTTCCATTTTTGGTATACCAAGATTAATTGCTAGACCTCAAAACTAAAAAAGCTCAAGACGATAATCTTGAGCTTTTCAATTTGAGGGCATAGATAACTCTATCCCCTATGACTGTCACCAATTAAGCGATACGGTCTTTACTCCAAGCCGCTTCTTTTTGTTGACGCTCAGCCAGCTTCTCTTCACGGTAAGCTTCACGTGCTTCACGCTTCTTACGCGCGTCACAAGGTTCAGGGCAGTTACATACTTTATCAATACCAACAGCACCCAAACCGCCACAGCTACCTTTCACAACTTTCTTTTGGATAATGTAGCCAATTGACATCGCTGCGATTACTGCAAGAAAAACACCAAATGTAATCAGAAATGTATTCATAATTATCTCGCTTACCTTATTTACCTAAGTATGGCTTAAATGCTTCAGAAGCAATTTCTTTAAAGCCATCTGCTGTTTTTACCACCATGAACACTGGGATGTTATGTTGGTTTGCGACTTCCATTCCTTTTTCCTCACCTAAGACCATAAGGCCCGTAGATAAGCCGTCTGCAGTCATTGAAGACGGGTTTAAAACAGTCACAGAAACCACTTTATGGTGAAGAGGCTTTCCTGTTTCAGGGTTGATGATGTGTGAGTAACGAACACCATCACGTTCAAAATAGTTACGGTAATCACCAGAGGTTGCGATAGCCATATCACCCGGCTCGATGATCTCTTGGATATTACGCTCATCAACGCTTGGTTTCTCAATCGCGATACGCCAGCCCACGTTCTCACGGTTTAAACCTTTCAGACGAATTTCGCCACCGACTTCAACCATGTAGTTGTGAATACCGATAGAATCAAGGTAGTCAGCGACGACGTCAACACCCCAACCTTTTGCAATCGTGGATAGATCGACATACAGGTTAGGTAGGTCTTTCTTCAACATGTTGCCTTCAACACTAAGATGATGGATACCAATCTTAGCCTTGCGAGCCGCCAGCTCTTCATCTGATGGCACAACTTCAGGACGAGCTTCAGGACCAAAACCCCATAAGTTAACTAACGGACCAACCGTTACATCCAGAGCTCCTTCAGTAAGACCGTTCAAACGAATCGCTTCTTTCACAACCGTCGCTGTTTGCTCAGATACTTCGAACGCATCCGCACCTTTATGCTGGTTGAAACGGCTTAATTCGGAATCTTCACGGTAAGTCGACATCTGGTCGTTTACTTCTTCAAGTAGACGATCGATCTCTGTATGAACTTCATTAGACTCAGGAAATTCATCACCATTGATGTATTTAATATTGTAACTCGTGCCCATCGTTGGGCCACTCAAATGCACTTGCTCTCTTGACTGCTCACAGCCCGCAAGAAAAATCAAAGAAGTTAATGCAACAAGCCAAATTCTCACTTGCTTACTCCTGTCTAATGTTGAGGATTTATATAAGGAAAAATAAGAGTAAAAAACAGGTATTTTGAATGCCTTACTCTTTCTTATATAAGCCAGTATGTTGTCAAAAGCTGTCTTAGAAAAACAAATGGCTGACTCGTAGGAGTCAGCCATAATATCAATCACTTAAGTGGATTAACCACCGAAGTCATCTAGTAGGATGTTTTCATCTTCTACACCAAGATCTTTCAGCATGCCGATAACAGCAGCGTTCATCATCGGTGGACCACACATGTAGTACTCACAATCTTCAGGAGCTTCGTGATCCTTCAGGTAGTTTTCGTACAGTACGTTGTGGATGAAACCAGTGTAACCGTCCCAGTTGTCCTCTGGTTGAGGATCAGACAGTGCACAGTGCCACACGAAGTTTTCGTTTGCAGCCGCTAGGCCATCGAAATCTTCAATGTAGAACATCTCACGCTTAGAACGCGCGCCATACCAGTAAGACATCTTACGAGTAGACTTAAGACGCTTAAGTTGGTCGAAGATATGAGAACGCATAGGCGCCATACCTGCACCACCACCGATGAATACCATTTCATTGTCTGTGTCTTTAGCAAAGAACTCACCAAATGGACCAGAAATAGTACATTTGTCGCCTTCTTTAAGAGACCAGATGTATGAAGACATAACACCAGGAGCTACGTCAGGGTTGTTTGGCGGCGGAGTTGCGATACGCACGTTAAGCTTGATGATGCCTTTCTCTTCTGGGTATGAAGCCATAGAGTAAGCACGGATCGAATGCTCTTTAACGATAGACTCATAACGGAACAAGTTGAACTTATCCCAGTCACCACGGTATTCCTCAGGAATATCGTAATCTGCGTATTTCACGTGATGTGGTTCAGCTTCAATCTGAATGTAACCACCCGCGCGGAACGGAACTTCTTCACCTTCAGGGATCGCTAGAGCAAGTTCTTTGATGAAAGTAGCTTCGTTGTTATTCGAGATAACAGTACATTCCCACTTTTTAACACCAAAGATATCTTCGTCTAGTTCAATCTCCATGTCAGTTTTCATAGCAACTTGACATGCAAGACGTTCGCCTTCGCGAGCTTCACCTTTTGTGATGTGATCAAGTTCAGTTGGAAGGATGTCGCCACCACCAGACTTAACTTTTACACGACACTGACCACAAGAGCCACCGCCACCACAAGCAGAAGATACGAAGATACCAGCGCCAGCCAGGGCACCAAGTAGCTTGCTACCAGGTTGAGTAACGATCGCCTTTTCAGGGTCGCCGTTTACTGAAATAGTGATGTCACCTGATGGTACTAACTTAGACTTAGCGAAAAGAATCACTAGTACTAGAGCCAGTACAATAATGGTAAACATCGCTACGCCAAGAATAATACTAAACATTTGTTATTCCTTATTACTGGGTGCTTACCCTACAGTTGAACACCAGAGAAAGACATAAAGCCTAACGCCATCAGACCAACAGTAATGAACGTGATACCAAGGCCACGAAGACCTGGAGGTACGTCAGAGTACTTCATCTTCTCACGGATACCCGCAAGAGCAACGATAGCTAACATCCAACCCACACCAGAACCGAAGCCGTAAACAACAGATTCAGCAAAGTTGTAGTCACGAGTTACCATGAAAGATACACCACCAAAGATTGCACAGTTAACTGTGATCAGTGGAAGGAAGATACCTAGTGCGTTGTACAAAGGTGGGAAGAAACGGTCTAGAACCATCTCTAGGATTTGTACAAGTGCCGCGATAACACCGATGAATGCGATGAAGTTAAGGAAACTTAAATCGACACCTTCAACAAGCGCGTTTTCTTTCAGGATGTGTGTGTAAACAAGGTTGTTTACAGGAACAGCGATTGTAAGTACTACAACTACCGCAACACCAAGACCAAAAGAAGTTTTAACTTTCTTAGATACCGCTAGGAATGTACACATACCTAGGAAGAAAGAAAGCGCCATGTTTTCGATGAAAATCGATTTAACTAGCAGACTAATATAATGTTCCATGACTACCTTACCCCTTCGCTTCTACTTGTTCTGGTTTGAACACACGAATTGCCCAAATCAAGAAACCAATTAGGAAGAATGCAGAAGGTGCTAGAAGCATCAAGCCGTTTGGCTGATACCAACCACCGTTGCTCACTAGAGGTAGTACTTCCATACCAAATAGTTTGCCAGAGCCTAGAAGCTCACGGAAGAAACCAACAGTGATAAGAACGAAACCGTAACCAAGACCGTTACCAAGACCATCGATTAGAGATGGGATTGGCGCAGACTTCATTGCGAATGCTTCAGCACGACCCATTACAATACAGTTAGTAATGATTAGGCCTACGAATACAGATAGCTGCTTAGAGATATCGTATAGGTATGCTTTAAGCACTTGGTCTACCACGATTACTAGTGATGCGATAATTGCCATCTGAACGATGATACGCACACTGTTAGGAATGTGGTTACGGATCAAAGAAACGAAGAAGTTAGACAGAGCAGTAACGAACATTACCGCGATAGTCATAACAAATGCTGTTTCTAGCTTAGTGGTTACCGCAAGAGCAGAACACACACCAAGAACCTGTAGCGCGATTGGGTTGTTGTCCAACACCGGCGCTAAGATGCTCTTTTTAATTTCTTTTGCACTAGACATTAGTTCAGACCTCCGTCACGAACTTTTGCTAGGAACGGACCAAAGCCCATATCACCTAACCAGAAGTCAAATGTATGTTGAACACCAACGCTAGTCAGTGTTGCACCAGAAAGGCCATCTACACCGTGCTCAGAACCTTGAGGAGCGCCACCTTTAACAACCTCAATAGCAGGTTTGTGGTTTTCGTCGAATAATTTCTTACCAACGAATTGAGCGCGCCAAGATGGGTTCTCAACTTCACCACCAAGTCCAGGAGTTTCACCTTGCTCGTAGTAAGTGATACCAGAAACTGTGTTGCCATCAGTTTCTACCGCAACGAATGCGTACATCATTGACCATAGACCGTTACCGTGAACAGGGATGATAACTTTAGAAGTTTCAGCGCCATCTTTCACAAGGTATACAGTACCCGTGTTAGCACGACGAAGGATCTTAGCGATGTCATCTTCAGCTGAAAGCTTGATTGACTGAGCTGGATCTTTTGCCGCTTTACGTTGGTCGTATGCAGCAGCGTCGCCGTCAACGAAATCGCCAGTAGCGAAATCAACTAGACGAGGTTCAATGTTCTCTGCGTACAGTTCAGGGATATTACCCGCAAGTTCAATGCCCGCAACTTCAAGGATCTTGGTTTGCTGATCCAGAACCGCGTTAGCTTGTTGCTTAGGTTTAAGAACAACTGCAGCTGTTGAAACGATGATTGAGCACACTAAGCTCAATGCGATAACAACAAACAGCGTCTTTTTAATGCTATCGTTATTACTTGCCATAGCGCGCTAGTCTCCGCTTAATGTTCTTCTCGATTACAACGTGGTCAAACAGAGGAGCAAATAGGTTTGCGAATAGGATCGCAAGCATCATGCCTTCTGGGTATGCAGGGTTAACTACACGAATCATTACACACATTGCGCCGATTAGGATGCCGTACCACCACTTACCACCATTGGTAAATGACGCTGATACAGGGTCTGTTGCCATGAAGAACATACCAAATGCGAAGCCACCTAGAACTAGGTGCCAGTGCCAAGGCATGCTGAACATTGCGTTAGTGTCAGAACCGATCACATTAAACAATGTTGATACAGCAATCATACCGATCATAACACCAGCAATGATGCGCCATGAAGCAATGCCCATGTATACGATCATTGCAGCACCGATCATAAGTGCAAGCGTTGATACTTCACCGATAGAACCTGGAATGTTACCAATGAATGCGTCCATCCAAGTGATCGTCTCACCAGATACCGTGTTCATTAGCGCGCTACCACCGCCTTGAGCCCATTGGCTAAGCGCTGTTGCACCAGAGAAACCATCAGCGGCAGTCCAAACTACGTCACCAGAAATCTGAGCAGGGTATGCAAAGAATAGGAACGCACGGCCAGCAAGTGCAGGGTTTAGGAAGTTACGACCCGTACCACCAAAAATCTCTTTAGCAACAACAACACCGAAGGTAATACCTAGTGCAGCTTGCCATAGAGGAAGTGTTGGCGGAACAATAAGCGCGAACAAGATAGAAGTAACAAAGAAACCTTCGTTAACTTCGTGCTTACGCACCATACAGAACAGTACTTCCCAGAAACCACCAACGATAAAGACCGTCGCGTAGATAGGTAAGAAGTAAGTCGCACCCAAGAGCATCTTACTGCCCCAACCTGCATCGGCTCCTAAGGAGGCTCCAAGCATTTCGGTTAGCCAGTAGTGCCAGTTACCATCAATGATAGAAACTAGTTCTGCACCTGAATACATGTGGTTTAGTGCTGCAATAGCTTGACCACCTGCGTTGTACATACCCCAGAACATTGCTGGGAATACCGCAAGCCAAACCATGATCATGATACGTTTTAAGTCAACGCTATCACGGACATGCGAGCTTTTCTTTGTAACTGTACCTGGTGTGTAGAAAAGTGTTGCTGCAGCTTCGTAAAGCGCAAACCACGTTTCGTGTTTACCACCTGGTTCAAAATGATGCTCGATGTCTTCAAT
This sequence comes from Vibrio sp. 10N.247.311.12, assembly GCF_041467515.1. Taxonomy (NCBI): domain Bacteria; kingdom Pseudomonadati; phylum Pseudomonadota; class Gammaproteobacteria; order Vibrionales; family Vibrionaceae; genus Vibrio; species Vibrio sp. 10N.247.311.12. The sequence goes on along the minus strand of NZ_JBFSUV010000028.1, from coordinate 31,215 downwards.
AAACTTTTTAAGGCCCATGAAAATTACCCTTCCTTCACAATTGTATCTAGGCATTCACGAAGTAACTGACCGTACTCGTACTTACCAGGACATACAAAGGTACACAGTGCTAAATCTTCTTCATCTAGCTCTAGCGCACCAAGTGCTTGTGCACTATCAACGTCGCCAGCACATAGATCGCGAAGCAGCAAAGTAGGCTCCATATCTAATGGCATTACTTTCTCGTAGTTACCAATTGGAACCATAGAGCGATCACTACCGTTTGTTGTCGTTGTCATGTTGAACAACTGACCTTTAAACACGTGACCAAGGAATGAACGAGTAACAGAGAACTTGTTCTTACCAGGCATAGCCCAGCCAAATAGCTCTTTATCACGACCTTCACGAAGAACCGAAACCTGTTGATGGTAACGGCCAAGGTAAGCATGTGGACCTGAAGCGTGAACACCAGATAATACTGAACCTGAGATCAGGCGAACTTCACCTGGCATCAACTCGCTGTCCGTCAACTCTTCAAGGCTAGCACCAATTTGAGTACGAACTAGGCGTGGGTTATTAACTACTGGACCAGCCAGAGAAACAACACGCTCAGAGTAAATCTCACCAGTAAGGAACAACTTACCGAATGCGATAACGTCTTGGTAGTTAATGCTCCACGCTACATTTTGTGCATTTACCGGGTATAGGTAATGCATATGCGTGCCTGCAAGACCTGCAGGGTGTGGGCCATCAAAAACATGTTCTTCAACGTTAGACTGAGCTGAACGAGGTAAGCTAGTACCTTTTTTACAAACGTACACTTTACCGTTAGTCAGAGTTGAAAGAAGATCTAAACCAGCAACGAAAGCATCAGACTGCTCGTTAATGATTAATTCTGGCTCAGCTGCTAGCGGATTAGTATCCATAGCAGTAACGAAAATAGCCTGAGTTTCAGAATCAACTGCTGGAACCTTGCTGAACGGACGAGTTCGCAAAGCGGTCCATGCGCCAGACTCAACTAACTGAGCTTTAACCGTTTCACGGTCAAGACTTGCTAGTTGGTTAGCTTCATAGCTATTGAACGTGATTTGCTCATTGCCTGCTACTTCAATCACTACTGATTGAAGAACACGCTTAGCACCACGGTTCACTTCAATAACTTTACCGCTTGCTGGAGAAGTAAATACAACACCTGGGTTCTTTTTATCTGCAAAAAGAACTTGGCCTTTCTTCACTTCATCACCAACGCGAGCATGCATCGTAGGACGCATACCAACGTACTCTTCGCCAAGCAAGGCGACTTTAGTGATGGACTTACCATCATTAATCACCTGGGATGGAGTTCCTGCGATAGGAAGATCCAAACCCTTCTTTATTGTAATCATACGCACTTGCACTACTTTATCGGGAAAAAGATTCTTTTAATTGCGTAAATTCAGGACGTTTTAAAATCGCCCTTAGACACGACATTACAGTGTCCGGTTTTGGTAAATTTGAGATACCAAAATCGCAACATTTTCATAATAAAATCACCACACGAATCATGTGAGATTTATCAGGTGCGATATTCTAGCATTTTTTGACAACTCGATGCCATGACCAATAACTTGAATACAGCCTTTATTTGGTGAGATTTGAAGCATATGGCCTCTCAAATATGTATAAATTTGACGAGCCGCACAGATAAAATGGCTTTTGAATCGTGTTTTAAACAAGAGATTAATACTCTGTCACAAACTAATATTTTACTAGTTATGTTGAAACACTGTTAATAAAAACATTACTCATTGTAGGTATTTGAGCTCGTTCAATTTGACATCAGTTTGGGTGATATAAGAACGAAAAATACATACGTTTGACGACAAAAAAAGCGCCATGGCGCTTTTCTCTGTATATAGGCCTTCTTACTTTCCGCCACCCATACACATTGGACTGTCTGGCACGCTATCTAGCTGCTTCATCCATTCATCTTTTGTATAAGTGTGAATAGACAGTGCGTGGATATTATTGGCTAACTCTTCTGAAAGTGCCTTATTTACCGCTCGATGACGAGCAATAAGACGCAAACCTTCAAACACATCGCTGACAACAATCACTTTGAAATGACTCTCAGAACCAGCCGGAACATTGTGCATATAGCTCTCATTGACCACGTTTAAATGACTTGGTGAAAACTCATTGTGCAATTTTGTTTCGATAACTTCTTGGATCATTGTGATTCCTTAATAACGTATTGGCATTATCCGTGGGCTGAGTATAAACCCTAACAGGTCGAGTGTCTGAGTATTTCATAGCAAATGGCATAGGTTTGGTTGAGTTTTTTCTATCTTGTTCAGCCTGCATTTGAGACAATATCTTTGTTATTTCTTACATAAGTATCTCAAGCAATGAAAACCGAACTTACCCTTCACGATAGAACTTTAACCTTACATCGTTTCCCGAAACGTTCAAATGAAACCCTTCAAGCTTGGGATGCGGGCGACGAATACATTATTAGCCATGTTGAAGAGATGAACCTTGAACCTGGTAAACACATCCTGATCATGAACGACAGCTTCGGTGCCCTATCCGCTTGGTTCTCGAAAGATCATGATGTCACTATGATGAGCGACTCATTTATCTCTCACCGTGGTGCCCTGAAAAACTTGCAGCGCAATCAAAGTAACCGAGTGAACTTCTTGAACACGATGGATGATATCCCACACGGTATCGATCTTGTGATCATGCAGCTGCCAAAAACAAATCGTCACCTAATCTGGCAATTGAGTCAGCTACGCCAAGCATTGCCTGAAGGCTGCCAAGTGATCGGCGTCAACAAGGTAAAAGAGATTCACACCTCTACGCTTAACCTGTTCGAAAAATACCTAGGCGAAACCAAAACATCACTAGCGAAGAAAAAACACCGCTTAGTCTTCTCATCTCCAAACTGCCAGCCAATTCAAACGGTAGAGCCTTTTGTTGAATGGGATGTAGACGGTGAAGATATCCGCCTGAAAAATTTACCAAATGTTTACTCAGGGGAAGCACTCGATCAAGGCGCTCGCTATATGCTAGAGCACATTCCTCAAGATCCTGAGCTACGTCATATCATCGATCTTGGTTGTGGCAACGGTGTATTGAGTGTAAAAGCAGGGCAATTGAACCCACAAGCCCGTATCACCTGTGTGGATGAAAGCTTTATGGCGGTGGAATCGGCGCGCCAAAACGTCAAAGATAACCTTGGTGAAGAAGGCAACTTCCAGTTCATCGCCAACAACTGTTTAGATGGCTTCAAGAAAAACAGCACCTACTTAGTGATGTGTAATCCTCCATTCCATCAGCAACAAGCGATTACGGATCACATTGCGTGGCAAATGTTCTGTGATGCAAAGCATGTTCTAAGCAATGGAGGCAAATTAATTGTTATTGGCAACCGACACCTCGGATACGATGTCAAACTAGCAAGACTATTTGGTGAAGCTAACGTTGAAACGCTTGAACTAAACCAAAAATTTGAGATATTACAAGCAACAAGAGAACCTGCGAATTTTAATAAATAAGCAGAAACGACTTCACAAGAATTTAAGATACCGAGCTTCTGGTGTGAATTTAGAAAGGATAAAGGAATGAAAAAACTGATTTTGGCTGCTTCTATTATGGCTTTGACAGCATGTTCAGCCCCTCAGCAAGAACAGATCAATGTAATGCCAGAAGCTTCACTAAGCTCAAGCAACCTTGTACAAGGCAAAACATACACACTAACCAGTAAAGATGTTCGTGCCGCTCAATATGTTGCATTGGTTGATAGTGGCCGTTCAAACATTCAGCCAATTCACGCTAAGCAAAACATGCGTATCTCTCTAGAAAATGCTGTTGCACAGCAGTTAGAGTCTCAAGGTTTTCGTGCAAGCGTAAACAGTGAAAACTCAATTGTTTTGGAGATTCAAGAAGCGCTTGTTACCGTAGAACACACCATTATGGAAAACAAAATGGACGGTAAAGTAACGCTTGAAGTTACGGCTGAAACGCCTGAAGGCAAACTAGTTAAAACATTCAACGGCACTGCAACACGCACTGGTGCATTGAGTGCATCTAACGACGACATCTCTATGGTTCTTAATGACGTGATCAACTTGGTTCTTACTGAGATCGCTAACGACCAAGAGCTACAAACTTACATGAAGGAACGTTTCTAATGGGTCGTATTTTATCTTCTATCGCATTAATGCTAGTGAGCGTAAGCGTTTGGGCTGGTCCTAAAGTAAACGTGGAAACAACATTAGGCGACTTCACAATTGAGCTAAACCAAGAACAAGCACCGGTTAGCGTGGAGAACTTCCTAAAATACGTTGCAGACGGCAGCTACGAAGGCACTATCTTCCACCGTGTTATTCCTGGCTTTATGGCTCAAGGTGGCGGCTTCGATCAAGAGATGAATCAACAAGCGACTTATGCTCCTATCAAGAATGAAGGCAGCAACGGCCTGAAGAACGATACAGCAACAATCGCTATGGCTCGTACTAATGTGCCAGATTCTGCAACTCGCCAGTTCTTCATTAACTTCTCTGATAATGATTTCTTGAACGCAAAAGGTGGTAACCCAGGCTACGCTGTATTTGGCAAAGTAACTGAAGGTTTTGATGTTGTTCAAAAGATGGCAACGATTCCAACCAAGCGAATGGGCCGCATGTCAGACATCCCAGTCGACCCAATCGTCATCACTAAAGTGACCCTTCTTAAGTAATCCAATGTAACGCCCTTATTTCTTAAGGGCGTTTTTCTATACAAGGACGCCCTATGTCATCAGGCACTCCCTCTCTTTCTTGGATGCAGACTTTTCGCAGCTACCTAGATAAACGTCTACTTTGGGTGTTTATGCTCGGCTGTTCGAGTGGCTTCCCATGGGTTCTTATTGGATCCAATATGTCTGGTTGGCTAAAAGATGCAGGTTTAACGCGTGCTGCCATCGGCTACTTTGGCAGTGTGTTTGCCGTGTATGCGATTAACTTTCTATGGGCACCATTGGTAGACCGAGTAAAACTGCCGGTGCTTCACGCAATACTCGGCCAGCGACGCAGTTGGATCTTTTTCTGCCAATCCATTGTTTTAATCGGTACCTTATTCATCGCAGGCGTCAATCCCGCAGAGAACTTGGCGTTTACTTCAATGTTGGCGCTCGCTATTGCCATTGCCTCAGCCACGCAAGACATCGCGATTGATGCATTTCGTATTGATACCTTCCCAAAATCCGAAGCATCAAAACTGCCGCAAGCTTCTGCAATGGCCGTAATTGGTTGGTGGACGGGGTATTCTCTACCAGGCTACCTTGCCTTTATTAACGCAGACTCAATCGGTTGGAATGGCGTGTATTACGGAATGGCAGGCGTCGTTGTCGTACTAATGCTGTTTACTCTTTTTGTCGGAGAGCCAAATACACAACGCGAAGCCCTGCAAGAACAGGCTCAGCAACGCCACAATAAGGTTGTCGGTTCGAAAGTCGTGGCTTGGTTCAGTGTTACCGTGTTAGAACCGTTTTATGACTTCTTCAAACGAAACGGAGTTCAAGTTGCCATCACCCTACTGCTGTTCGTATTCCTATTTAAGATAGGTGAAGCCTTCCTAGGTCGCATGTCGATCACCTTCTATAAAGAGATAGGTTTCAGTAACGAACAGATCGGCCACTATTCGAAGTTAATTGGTTGGGGCGCAACCATATTCTTCACTTTGGTAGGCAGCGTCTTCAATGTAAAATTCGGCATTGTACGCGGACTGATGATTGGCGGTGTTGCCATGGCAGCCAGTAATCTAATGTTTGCATGGATCGCTCAAGCAGGCCCAAGTGAAACACTGTTCTTGGCAACGATTATTGTCGATAACTTCACGACCGCCTTTTCAACAGTAGCTTTTGTCTCTTTCTTAACGTTATTAACTGGGCAGGCTTTCTCTGCAACCCAATATGCATTACTCGCATCCTTGGGTAACTTCGGTCGAACAACACTGGCTTCATTTAGTGGTGAATTGGTCGATTACCTCAATGATTGGTCAACCTTCTTTATACTGACCGCACTTATGGTGATTCCAAGTTTGATCATGCTCTACTCGTTACGCCACTTTTTCACGGATTTATTAGAGAAAGCCAAAACTAACCAAGAATAGAGTCAAAGAAAACAAATAAGAAGAGGGTAGCATTGATCTACCCTCTTCTACGTTCTGTCTTCAGATCTAGTCTGTTGTGTCGCTCACGATAAGATTAAAACCTGTTCCCATCGAATCATCAATCGCCACAACCAAAGGCTGACCCGCTACAGTAATCGTCACAAAGTAAGACCCCGCCGCAACATAAATGCCATTTGCATAATCTTTGAATTTCACATCACTTAGCGCCGGAGTGCTGCCAGCAATACCCACCGTTTTCGGTCAAAGATAGATCAAAGACTGGATTGTAAGACGGGTTGAATTGTCATTTTTTAAGAGAAAACGCTTAGAAAAGAATACTGTTGATTTTGATATGCATATCACTCTATTTAGTATAATCGTTTGCTTAGAGCATCAATTCACCAATTTATCTACAAAATAATCTAATTTCACAAAATCAATAGAATTAGAGGTGCATCAAGATGCATTGCCACCTTAAAGTTCCATCATTTAGATCATTAGTGTGATCCACTTCAAATTAATAATTGTAGTTTTCACTCTGTCTCACTTTTATTTGAGAACAAAATCGCTATTATGCTCGGCATTCGGACATCATAAGCACGCACGGATTAGCGGGTTATTCATTTTTAACATAGAGAGTTCCATTATGCGTAAATCACTTTTAACTCTTGGCCTACTTGCAGCAACTTCTGCTCCAGTAATGGCAGCGGATTATTCTGACGGCGACATCCATAAGAACGATTACAAATGGATGCAATTCAACCTTATGGCTGCAATTGACGAACTTCCAGGTGAGTCTTCACATGATTACCTAGAGATGGAATTCGGTGGCCGCTCGGGAATCTTCGACCTTTATGGCTATGTTGACGTATTCAACCTAACGTCTGATCCAGGCAGCGATAAAGCTGGTGCTGAAAAGATGTTCATGAAGTTCGCTCCTCGTATGTCTCTAGACGGACTTACAGGTAAAGATCTTTCTTTCGGTCCAGTTCAAGAGCTTTACGTATCTACACTTATGGAATGGGGTGGTAACTCTGGCGTTAACACTCAAAAAGTTGGTTTAGGTTCTGACGTAATGGTTCCGTGGTTAGGCAAAATTGGCCTAAACCTTTACGGTACATACGATTCAAACAACAAAGATTGGAACGGTTACCAAGTTTCTGCAAACTGGTTTAAACCTTTCTACTTCTTCGAGAACGGTTCATTCGTCTCTTACCAAGGTTACATCGATTACCAATTTGGTCTGGAAGACAAGTACTCTTCTGCAAGTAACGGTGGTGCAATGTACAATGGTATCTACTGGCACTCAGATCGTTTTGCTGTTGGTTACGGCCTAAAAGGTTACAAAGACATCTACGGTATTAAAGATACTGATGGATTCAAATCAACAGGCTTCGGTCACTACGTTGCAGTAACTTACAAGTTCTAATCGAACTTCTAAGAAAGTTTCCTAAATGGCACCCTCGGGTGCCATTTTTTATTGCTTTCATTTAATGCCTCGCTATCCTTGCAGCATCACTTTCTTATCTTGGTATTGCTGTGAACATCACGATTGTTGGACCTGGAGCAATTGGCTCTTTATGGGCAATAAAACTACTTCAAGCTGGTCAGAATGTCTCTTTGTGGAGCCGCTCCCCTGAAACCTCAATTGACCTATCACTTGATGAGCAAACTTCACTTCACTTCAGTAACAACAATATCGAACGATTAGCCGCGAGTGATTTGGTTGTCTTCACAGTCAAGGCTTGGCAAGTAGAAGAAGCCACCACTCCGTTACTTCAATATCTCGACTCTGACACCATTCTCATGTTCATGCATAACGGAATGGGCGCGGTCGACAACATTGCCACTCAAATTAATGCTCACCCGATAGTATTGGCTACCACGACCCAAGCAGCATTCAAACCTGATCGTAATAGTGTATCTCATACAGGAATAGGACAAACCCAGTTGGGTGCTTTTAACCAAACGGGTCAACAGTGCACGTTTTTGGTTGATGTATTGGATGATGCTCTCCCCGCTGTGAGTTGGAACCCACAAATAGAAACCGCGCTTTGGACTAAGCTCGCCATCAATTGTGCGATCAACCCGCTCACGGGCCTTGAACAGATCAAGAATGGCGAACTCGCAGATAAAAGGTTTGAGGATATTTTGAGTTCTATCGTTAAAGAGCTCACGCAGGTTATGCAAGCCGAAAGGATCGTTTGTTCATTCGATGAATTGGAAGCAAGCGTCAAACAGGTTATCCAAGCAACGGCACAGAACAATTCATCTATGAAGCAAGATATGTTTTACCAACGTAAGACAGAGATCGACTTCATTAGCGGCCATCTAATCAAGACAGCACTTAAGCACGGCATAAAGGTTCCTGTTAACCAAAAGCTGTTTGCTCAAGTCAAAGAGCAAGAAAAGCGCTGGGATCATGAATATTCGTCAGCAACGCTTAACAAGTCGCGATAAAATAACAAGACCGCTCAGCATAATGCTAGCACCCACTTTCAAGATTTAGGTAAGAACAGATGTTTGATATCAATCACATCCGAGAGCAGTTTCCTGCGCTATCCCAAACCATCAATCAACAACCGTTGATTTACTTAGACAGCGCGGCGACGACACAGAAGCCTCAGGTGGTTATTGATGCCATTAGCCAATATTACTCGAAGCAGAATGCCAATGTGCACCGTGGTAGTCATAGCTTAACGGCGAACGCGACCAGTCAATTTGAAGCGGCAAGAGATAAGATTGCTCAGTTTATTGGTGCAAGCTCTTCAAAAGAGGTCATCTGGACTCGTGGTGCCACGGAAGCACTTAACCTAATTGCTCAAACGTATGCAAGAAGCACGCTTCAACCTGGTGATGAGATCTTAGTGAGTGAGATGGAACATCACGCCAACATAGTGCCTTGGCAAATTGTGGCAGAACAAACCGGGGCTAAAGTAGTTAAAGTACCAATGACATCTGATTGCGAATTTGATCTACAAGCTTTTGATCATCTTCTTAATGATAAGACCAAGATTGTTGCCTTAGCTCAGATCACCAATGTCACTGGCTCTCGCCAACCGATTGAACAAGTGATCGAGAAAGCCCATAAGATGGATGCCATTGTTGTGGTCGATGGCGCGCAAGGTATTGTTCATGAGCCCGTAGATGTTTCATCTTTAGGTGCGGATTTCTACGTATTCTCTGGACACAAGCTCTATGCCCCTGCGGGCATCGGTGTGCTTTACGGCAAGCTTGAATTGCTAGAAGCGATGCCACCTTGGCATGGTGGTGGCAAAATGGTCGAGCGCGTCTCTTTCTCTGGCACTACTTTTTCAGAACTGCCTGGCAAATTCGAAGCGGGCACGCCAAATGTGGCAGGGGCCATAGCACTAAACACCGCAATAGAATGGTTAAGTGGTTTTGTACAACAAGATGTCGAAAATCATATCCACCAACTACAACACGAGACTTATCTTGCGCTCAGTAAACTGGATGACATTCAGATTTTAGGGTATCAACCTAACGCAAGTGTGATTACTTTTGTGATGGATGGTGTTCACCATCAAGATATAGCGACTCTACTGGATCAGCAAGGTATCGCAGTACGTGCAGGACATCATTGTGCTCACCCATTAATGGATACACTTAATGTGAAAGGAACGGTTCGAATTTCATTTGGTATTTACAACAACATGGATGATGTTGAAAAGCTCGTAGCGGCGATAGAAAAAGCCGTTGATATGCTTTAGGGAGTAGCGAAATTACTTAGGGTTGGCGTTTAACGTCAACCCTTTTTGCTTCTGTGTATCAAGGAGATATTAAGCACTTAGCTCTTGGATTTGAGCAACAATCGCTTTTAATCCATTACCGCGAGATGGGCTAAGGTGGGTAATTAGACCGATTTGTTCAAAGTAACCATCAATATCGAACGCTTGAACCTGCTCTGATGTTTTTCCATCATACGCAGCCATCACTAATGCAATCAGACCGCGCACAATACGAGCATCAGAATCAGCACAAAAGTGCCAAACACCGTCGATATTTTGAGAAACCAACCACACTTGGCTTTCACAGCCAGAGACAATCACCTGCTCACTTTTCAGTTCATCAGGCATCGTTGGCATTTTCTTACCCCATTGAATCACTTGGCGATAACGGTCTTCCCAGCCGCTGAATGTCTGCATCTTCGCGACAATATCATCACTGGTAATTTCTTGGCCGAATGGAGAACTTGGAAATGACGTCATTTTTATATCCAGTAAATTCTTAGTAAGCTCAAAGTAACGAGTTACTTAGTATGCTTTTGAACGATCTTTTCTACGATACGTGAAACCGCCACAAAACCAAACGTAGCCGTTACAACTGTTGCCGCACCAAAACCCGTCGCACAATCCATACGTTTTGGACCTTCTGCTGTCGCTTTCGCAGCACATACACTGCCGTCAGCTTGAGGGTATTTCAGCTGTTCAGTTGAGAACACACAATCGATACCAAACTTACGTGCTGGATTCTTAGGGAAGTTATGATGACGACGAAGGGTATCTTTTAGCTTCTTCGCTAGCGGATCTTGAATCGTCTTAGTCAGATCAGCCACTTTGATTTGAGTGGGATCGATTTGACCACCCGCACCACCGGTGGTGATCACCTTAATTTTGTTGCTACGACAATATGCCAACAGTGAAGCCTTAGCTTTCATGCTATCAATCGCATCTAACACAAAGTCGAACTCTTTCGATAGGTATTCAGCCTGATTGTCTGGGCCGATGAAGTCGTCAACCAAGTTAACTTTACACTCAGGGTTAATCAGCTTAACGCGCTCTGCCATCACTTCAATTTTGCTTTTACCAACGGTACCCGACATTGCGTGGATCTGACGGTTGATGTTGGTCACACACACATCATCCATATCGATCAAAGTCAGCTCACCTAAACCAGTACGAGCAAGCGCTTCAACCGCCCATGAACCTACACCGCCAATACCGATCACACACACGTGTGCTGCTCTAAGTATGTCGACTTCACTATTGCCATATAGGCGACGGGTGCCACCAAATCGTTGGTCATAGTTTTCTGAAGCTAGAGTGGTCAATTCACGCATTGTTGCCGCCAATTTATTTCTGAGAAAAAGAAAAGAGTGCGTTTTATACGCACTCTTGAATAAAAAGTCTAGGGGATTAGCGATTCGCTTTCAATGCCCTATTTTATTGTAGCTTACTCAACCTTTTCAGGAGGCAAAGCCCAAGGCGCTTCAGTTGCGCTGCCATCTAAACCGAGCTTCCACACACGACCAAAATGCTTGTAATGGCCCGCTTCTGTACCCGCTCGAGGGCCCATGCCGTGGTAAAGGTCCAAATGGTTTTGCTTAACCGCGCCGCCCGTATCCAAAACCAATAGCAGTCTTAGTTGATGAGCGCCGCTCCAAGTACCATCAGCATTCAGTAGTGGAACCTCAGCAAGAATCGGTGTTCCCATAGGTAAGATAGAGCGATCGCCCGCTACCGCCGCCATCGGTAATAGAGGAATGCCCGCGCTGCCCATTACCGATAGGTCGTCTCTCGCTTCAAAGAAAACGAAAGAAGGGTTTTGCTCAAGCAGCTCTTTCACTACTTCAGGATCGTTTGCCAATACCCACTCTTTGATTGCTTTTAGCGACATTTTTTCGCGTGGAACTAAGCCTCGTTCAATCAGAACACGGCCAATGCTCACATAAGCTTTATTATTCTTACCCGCGTAGGCGAAATACTGCAGCGTGTCATCATCACCGAAGTGCACAAATCCACTGCCCTGCACTTCCATCATAAATGGGTCGATGCGGTTTGCTGAATAACCTAGCTCAAGGCCTTGACCTTCTAATGCGCCGTTGTAAATCTCTTCGCGTGTTGGACACTCTTTGCCACACTCAGGAAGCCCGTAAACAGGGTAACGGTATTCTTCATTCGCTTCGTGGCGCAGCTCCATCACAGGAGAAAAGTAGCCCGTGAACAAAACATTGCCTTGTTTATCACCACCACCTAGTTGAGCGGTTTGAACGCCAAAATTCGCTAGCTCGCTTGGATCTCCACTCAGCATCGCCCACTCATTGAGTTGTTGATAAAGCGGCTCATAGATTTTAGCCATCGAAGGGGATTTAGAAACCACCATCTCAGCTTGTTCTGCAAATGCGGTGTAGTCTCTTGGTTTATTGGATTCAACCTGATCGACCTTATTCAAGGTGCGAGGAAATTCGTCATCAAGGTGTTGCTGAGCAAGATCAGTGGGTTGAGCACAGCCAAATAACAAAGAGGCAGCGACAAGGGGAAGCCATTTTTTAATCACAAGAGTCATCCTAAAAATTCTATGCATCGAGGATGACAAAAACAGTCAGATAACACAATCTTAGATTGTAAGAGTTTACAAGAAGATAACCTATCGGACGGAGTTATCGATATGGCCCTTAAGGCGGAAGATGGGATTGTAGTGACTGTCAGAATCGAGCACCATTTCTGTATTGTCAGAATTGGTCATGCGGAAGCGATACGTTTTATCCCCCGCCTTATATTCAAAGTAGTTACCATCGAACTCAAAGTTAGTCGAAATAACAGAGCCACCGACTGAGACACCGTTGGCATTTAGTACAAATTCATCGGTCGCATAATGTGCAACATCTTGCTCTATCCAAGTGCCGTATATCAGATTGTCGGGCGTCGCCGCATTTTGCACTCGGGAAAGCACATCGCCGAACAAAGAAACCACCGCAAACGAACCCACTAAGGCTAGAACCATTAAACAGCGTTCAATGATCTTACGCTTCAACTTAGATTGATTGCGCTGATCAGCTTCGCTGTAGAGACCTTTGGTTATCTCATCGATTTTGTTCTTTGTTGCTGGAGCTTGTTGCATTCGGTGACTACTCATAAGGATGCTATGCGCATTCTACACTGAGACAGTTTATATATTGAAGCCTAGATAAGAATAGTTTGCGCTTTATTCCAAAAAGGTGTTGTTTACATTTGAATTTAAATGCTAAATTATCGAATAAATAAACAAAATGGACTTGTTCTGTGAAATTAAGAAGTACAGCGCTAGTAAAAGGTTTCAGACAATCAACCCCTTACGTAAATGCTCACCGTGGCAAAACCATGGTCATTATGCTGGGAGGCGAAGCCGTTGCCGACAGGAACTTTGGTAACATTATTAGTGATATAGCCTTGCTCCACAGCCTTGGAGTAAAGATTGTTCTCGTTCACGGGGCAAGACCGCAGATCAACCAATTGCTCGCCAAGCAAGATTGCCATACGCCTTATCACAAGAATATTAGGGTCACTGATGAATATTCTTTGGGCGTCGCTATGCAGGCTGCTGGACAGCTTCAACTTGCCATCACCGCACGCCTCTCAATGAGCTTAAACAACACGCCGATGGCAGGCACTCAACTCAATGTTATGAGTGGTAACTTCATTACGGCTCAACCGCTTGGCGTGGATGACGGTACGGATTATTGCCATAGCGGGCGTATTCGTCGAATCGATATCGAAGGGATCAATCGCACGCTTGACCAAGGTTCAATTGTACTGCTTGGCCCTATTGCCAGCTCCGTGACAGGCGAAAGCTTTAACCTACTTTCTGAAGAGGTCGCTACCCAAGTTGCTATTCGTCTAAAGGCCGACAAGCTGATTGGCTTCTGCTCCGAACAAGGGGTAACAGATGAACGCGGTAACGTGCTCGCCGAACTCTTCCCTAAAGATGCCAAGCAAATTCTAGAACGATTAACGGAATCTCAAAATCCTGCCGAAGACATGAGCACAGGAACACTGCGCTTCTTGAAAGGAGCGATCTCCGCTTGTCGAGCTGGTGTGCCTCGTTGTCATCTAATCAGCTACAAGGTAGATGGCGCATTAATCCAAGAGTTGTTCTCTTTTGACGGTATTGGAACCCAAGTGGTCATGGCTAGTGCCGAGCAAGTAAGACAAGCTCAGATCGACGATATTGGCGGCATCTTTGACCTTATTCGCCCTCTTGAAGAACAAGGCATCTTAGTGCGCCGCTCTCGAGAACAGCTAGAGCAAGAAATCCACCGATTTACCATTATTGAAAAAGACGGGCTGATTATCGGTTGCGCAGCGCTTTACGCATACCCGGAAGATCATATGGCGGAGATGGCGTGCGTGGCTATTCATCCTGATTATCGTGATGGCAACCGCGGGCAAATATTACTGGACTACATGCGTCATCAATCGAAGTCTCGTGATATCGACCAAATTTTCGTTTTAACCACACATAGCCTGCATTGGTTCCGTGAACAAGGGTTTTACGAGATCGGAGTTGATGAGCTACCGATGGAAAAACAGGGGCTGTACAACTATCAACGTAACTCAAAAATCTTAGCGTTAAATGTGTAAATAAAGTTTTGGACTAAAACCTCACTTCAAAGGAAAAATAATTGCAAATGTAATCGTTTTCTATATGAGATTTATTAACTATGCACTTTCACTCACACGTATAATTGTATAGAATTTAGACGCTTTAATAATCTTAACAAATGTTTTTATTGGAATTGCCATCTCGATAGTCATGTCGAACTCATTGAGGTGGTCACTGCACGGATTGCTATACCCGTTGACGGCCAGCACGCTAACATTAGCTCTGCTCGTTAATATAAACAGCAAAAAGAGCAATATTGATATGAGAACCATTGTTTGTAACTCGCTGCAAAGTTTTTGGGATATGGCTGATAACCAATTCTTAGAAGGGCTAGACGTACACTGCGTGTTCCCTGTTAGCGAGAATCTAAAAGAGTTTATTTTGAATTGCCAAGCAAAGTACAAGATAAACCACATATCGTTTACTCGAGCGTTTTTAGGCTCTGATTCCTAATAACGCTCAAAGCAACCAAGGATGGTTGCTTTGTGTTTGTCTAGCCCTAAGTTCAAAACCTTCTCTAGCCGTCCATAACGACTAATTCGTTAAGCGACTGCCTAAACCACTCACTCGCTCTGTTTTCACCTTAATCCCACGCTTCAACACATTTGTATCGCTGAACATCATCAGTCGTTTCTTCGCACGTGTAATACCTGTATAGATAAGCTCCCGCGTTAAAATAGGGCTGAAATCTGGCGGCAAGATCATTAAGGTCAGATCAAATTCACTACCCTGAGATTTGTGTATTGTCATTGCATAAGCCGTTTCATGATCGGGCACTCGGCTTGGTAGCACAGCTTTTACGCTGCCATCGGGCAACTCAAAATAGACCTTCAAACGAGGGGTTAAGTCAGGTTGACTAGAACCCGCCTCAAGCATACAGATACCAATATCACCATTGTACAAACCCAAGCCATGATCATTTCGCGTCACCATAACAGGACGTCCGTGATACCACAGCTCATCATTATGAGGGCTCACCAAACGCCTTGCGGCCAGTGCTCTTTCAATTCTGTGGTTGAGGCCTTTAACACCAAAATCCCCTTCACGAATGGAACACAACAGTCGGCATTGGCTGAACAAATCGAGTACCGATTTCGCTCTCGCTTCTTGAGTTTCTAACTCTTCCAACGGCACATTCATTCTATTGAGGTACGCACCATACTCGTTAACCAAAGTACGCAGCATCAGGTTATAGCTGTCACTCGACAGAGGGTGGTTTTCGATATCGCCAAAACCTTTGGCAAACACTTGGTCTACTTGATTCGCAGAACCATTATTGATTGCTTTTGCCAGTTGACCGATACCGGAGCGCGCATCGAAACGATAACTCTTCTGCAGCATACACAAGCTATCCGCAATCGCAGGCGGATTCACCGCTCCAGCTTTGTCTTGTCTTGGTTTAGCTATCGCATCAAAACCTGTCATCTCTGCAATCAAATTGCCTTGCGCTGTGCTGTACCCTGCAGAGTTGAATGAACAGATATCACCGAGCACAGCACCTGCCTCTACTGAAGCGAGTTGGTCTTTATCACCCAATAAGATGAGCCTTGCGTGCTCAGGAAGTGCATCCACCAGCTTATACATCATCGACAGATCAACCATTGAAGCTTCATCCACTACCAAGATATCAAGGTGGAGTGGATTGCGTCGGTTATGCCTAAACTCAGCACGGTTAGGAATCGCGCCGAGTAATCTGTGTAAGGTGCTCGATTCGGTCGGTATGTTGGCTTTCACTTCAGGCGCTAATGGCAGCTGTTCAATTGCTTTACCGATCGACTCGGTTAAACGCGCCGCCGCTTTACCCGTTGGTGCCACTAGCTTAATCGTTGGTGTTTTACCTTGGCTGAGAGATTGCTCGACCATCGCCGACAGTAATTTGGTTACCGTGGTTGTTTTACCAGTACCCGGCCCACCAGAAATCACCGCAAAGCGACGACTCAGCGCCACCGCTGCCGCGACTTTTTGCCAGTTCAAACATGCCGATAACGGCACCAAGTCGTCCAACACATCTAAGTCCGTCACCTGCTTAGCTTGTACAATCGCTTGGTCGATTGATCCCCAATCTAAAGCCTGCTCATTCACAATATCAAGATGGTCACACACCAATTGTTGGCGTAATACCTGAGACGTCTGCTGATTTGCTTCAGCCCTGGCTAAGGCGTTAAACAGAAAATGATAGCTACGTGCAAAAAGCAGATTGAGCGTTTCAGTCAGCGCTTTTTTCTGCTCAGTATTGAACTCTACCGGCTTACTTAAACGGTTTAAGGTCTCAGCCAACACAACTTCGTAGTTCCAATAACGCTGTAAATAGACACGCTGCCCATCGAACATTAGAGGCTTAACACAATCGTTGGTCGTTCCCACTAAGTTTGATGATTGAAGCACAGCCACCCAATCAATACCCAACAGTTTTTGGTTCAATTGCAGTGCAGTTTCACCGTATAACCCAAGTAACTGAGCAAGATCTGCCGCTAGTTCAGGGCCTGTCGTATGCTGCTGTATAAGCTGAGTACAAATGTGTCCTTTGCCTAATTCATGGCTCACTACCCCCGCGAGAAAGCCGATCTCTTGAGGGTAGCTCGTGGCTTGCTGAGCAAGAAAACGGGCAAATTGATAATCCAACTGACGAATAGAACCCTTATCCGCAAGAAACTGGAGTACATCCATCAGTTGCTCAGGAATAAGTGAAACTGGCTTTGCTGTGTTCGCAGTATCTATGCCGGTATTAGTGGTCGTTGTTGTCATTATAAAAGCCCCATCTGTCCAGTTTCATCGTCATTCAATTGTGCCGAACGTCTGTCTATCACTTTACCGTCAATCAATTGATCCATTTCATCAAGTAAAGCCAGTGTTGGTTTCGCCGAGAAAATACCTTGCTGAGATTGGCCGTCCATTCCTCGTAAGAACAAGTAGTACACGCCACCAAAATGTTGTTCGTAGCTGTAATTGGCAACGCGGCTGCGTAAGAAACGGTGCAACGCCAATGCATAGATTTGATATTGCAAATCATAGCGATGGTCGGCCATCGCCGATTTCAATGCCTCGCCATGGTAGACAGCAACATCATCTCCTAAGTGATTCGATTTCCAGTCGAGTACATAGTATTTACCTTGGTGCTCAAACACCAAATCGATGAAGCCTTTCAACATACCTTGCACGGTTTGGAAACCTAGATCGCCCGCTTTGGCTGACAATGGATCGTGATATTGAATGGTTTGATTCAGTTCAGATGCAGCCAATACTTCGATCGGCAGTAAGAATTCCATCTCAACTAAACGTTGCGTCGAGTCTTTCTCGCTTAGCTTTAAGTTCTTGCCGTCTAATGCGGTGTTCAGCACTGTATCGACCAGTTGCTGAAGCACAGGTAGCCACTCTAATTCATATTGCTCTGATTCTAATAAGTAAGTGATTACTTGCGTGTTATGTTCACTGGTTGCTGGCTCGGTAAATTCAACCTCCTCAAACAAGGTGTGTAAGAAAGTACCTGGGCGAGCACCACGAGGGAACGTAAAGATAGAGCGTTCAGGCTCAATCAACTCAGACTCATCCTGCTCATCAGCCGAGTCAATATCAAAACCAGACACCTCAATGGTCGCGTCATGGCTCGCGCCGTGACTGCCTTGCTTTACAAGCCCCGAGTAACTGGTGATACGCCAAGCTCGGTCGATTGAAGCCTTGAGTTCATTAGCATGTAAGTCGTCACTCACTTGCTCTGTTTGTACAAACACCTGTTCATGAGCGGTTGGTGTTTCGGCTAACAGCACACTTGAATTTTTGCCTTCAATTGCCGTTAGAGCTTGATGCAATTCGGCAATACCCTGCTCTTGTCCGTTTTGAACCAAGTAGCCCATCGCACTCAAATGCACGCCTGTCGGTTCTTTGGTTGAACGCCCTTTACGCAGTGGCGCTATACCAATAAAACAGCCATAAACCGCACGAGTCAGCGCTACATAAACCAGGCGCAAATCTTCCGCTAGTCGTTCTTTATCGGCTTGCGCTAAGGCACTGTCGCTGCCAGTAATATCGAGTACTGTGGTGTCTGAATCATGGTCGTAGAACTTACCTTCACTCGCTTCACGATAGCTTGCAACGAACGGCAAAAATACTAAGTCATATTCCAAGCCTTTCGATTTATGAATGGTAACGATTTGAACCAAGTTTCTTTCTGATTCAAGGTGTTGAATGTCGTCGTCACTGCCACCTAAACCATTTTTTGCATCTGATATCGCTTCTGCTAGCCAGCGCAGCAAACCATAATCACTATCGAGCTCTTGTCTTGCCTGTTGCAGCAATTCGCCAATGTGCATTAAATCGGTAAGTGAGCGCTCACCATTTTCTTCTTCCAATAAGCGTTCCGCGAGATGTCGTTTACTGATCACGCTACGCAGCATTGGCAACACACCACGCTGTAGCCACAATTTACGATACTCACGAAATTCGTTAACGACGTTTTCCCACACCACTTCATCGTTGTTGAGTTCGTCCAATGAAGCCGCATCCAGAGCAAACAACTCGGAGGCCAAGCTCGCACGTAATGCACGATCATTTTCTGGCGTCAGCACCGCTTGTAGCAAGCGTTGAATATCTTGCGCGACCAAGCTGGTAAACACACTGTCTCGGTTCGACAAATACACGCTCGCTATGCCTTGTTCCGACAACGCGTTCTTAATCAGGCGACCTTCACTGCCGGTTCGAACCAACACAGCAATATCACCCGCATTCACGGCCTGTTGTTTTTTGCCATTATCAAAATAGGCTTGTTGATTTTGAGAAGCGGTCAGAATGGTTTGAATTTGACTCGCTGTCGCCTCGGCCATGGCTTTATGATATTCGCCCTTTGGTAACGGCTTGTCTTCAGCCTCTTGCAGCCAAAAGGTGAGCGCGTGCTGAGTTTGACCATTCATCACCCATTGGCGCTTATCTGCCGATGGACTGGCGGCTACTGGCAAAAATGGAATGTCTTGGTCATAGATAAACGGGCTGTCCGAATTCATAAACACTTGGTTTACTGCACTGACCATATCGGCACTTGAGCGCCAGTTGGTGCCTAAAGTGTAGTGAGCTCTAACTTGGTTTCTCGCCTTGATATAGGTAAAGATATCTGCGCCACGAAAGCCATAAATAGCCTGCTTCGGGTCACCGATCATAAACAAGCCGCACTGCGGATTATCGAGATAGATTCGGCTAAAAATACTGTACTGCAGCGGATCGGTATCTTGGAATTCATCGATCATTGCTACCGGGTATAAGGTGCGAATTCTTTCCACCAGCAAGGACTGCTCATCGACATCAATCGACGCAGATAACTGAGTCAACAAATCATCGAATGACAACCACTGCTTCTGCTGTTTCGCCTTGGCTAGCATGGTTCGACAGTGAGTTATCGCATGTGCCAATAACGGCGCTTTCAAGTCAGCTGGGTGATTTAAGAAATCTTCAATCGCTTCGAAAACGGAATGCTTAGGCGCTGTGCCTTTAGGTGTTTTCTCAATTAACGTGGCTTGTGAGAACTTCTCTAATTTATCTGGGTATTGATAGTCATGGGTGTCGCTTTGCGCCCATGCCGTCACCGCCTCTAACCATGTCGGCAGAGACTTCTTGGTGTAGCTGCGCTTATTCACATCCGAGCCAGAGATCAAAGCCAAAAAGTCCGCTTCAGATTCACACCACAGCGCTTTAAGCTGCTTCACTTTGTCTAGGTTTTGGTTGTGCAGAGTTTGCAAATCACCCGACATCGCTTCTACGGTTAGCTTCAATGGAGAGCCAGTCAGATAACGATTTACGTCGGCTAATAATGCCGCCGGTGAGCCCCAAATATTACGAACCTCACTAGCCAACTGAATCGGTAGCGGGTAAAACTGCTTACGCCAATAGTCAGCTACCACTTGCGCTTTAAGATGGCTTTCATCTGTCACAAACTCATTATCAAAACGGCTGCCAGACTCAAAGGCATTTTGAGTCAACATACGCTGACAGAAGCCGTGAATGGTGTAGACCGCCGCTTCATCCATTTGCCTTTCCGCATTGAGCAGTGTTTTCGCTGCACCAGCGTGGTCTTCGATTTCTTTCAACAGAGGCGCAATCACTGGGTCATCACTTTGCCCGCGAGCAAACGCTATGCGTGCATCATGGATTCGAGCACGGATACGATCTCGCAGCTCTGCAGTTGCCGCTTCGGTAAAGGTCACCACCAGAATTTGGTCTACCGTCAGCGGCTCATGGTGTCGAGTGGCTTCAGTCAGATCACCTTGTGGAGCGGCCGTGCCGTGTCCGAGCAGTAAGCGCAAGTACAAGCCAGCAATAGTAAATGTCTTACCTGTACCCGCCGATGCTTCAATTAAACGCGCGCCATGAAGTGGAAACGTCATGGTATCGAGTGTTTTTGGAGCGATTACCTGAACACTGCTTGTGGTCGTCATGCCTTACTGCCTTTTGATAGATGAGTCTGTTAAAAATGTGACTATTGCTATAAATGTGACCTAGCGTGGAAAACGTCATTCAATTTACGTCCTACGCTGATTTGTTAATAGTTAGTGCGATCTCTCTCACGGATCAATTCGGATCGCCTCGCTACTATGCGCCCACGAGTTCAGGAGCACGTACGAGTTTTGTACTTTACGGCGTTACTTTGAACCACAGAATAATGGTCCCTCTGACCTGTGGCCGTACAGCGAACGCCCTACACTAATAATGATTTACTGGCGGCCACTTTATTTCCTGTACCTTGCTTCTATTCACCTTGATTCCCTTCATCTTGAAAGCAAGCGTACCAAACGCTTACCAGCGACTCTCTTTTGTCTTTCATTAATTCAGCGCACTCGCTATTGATCTTGTCGATCACAGCCACCTACTCCTGATCTTCCAGATCGGCAGTAGCCAACCTTGCCGCCTGTAGCACAAGCGTTGAATACATACGCGACTCAGTAGCCAATTCATCGTCCCATTTAGACCAGATTCGTGAGATGTAGGTATCTCTACCCTCGCCCGTGAAGGCGAAGCTGTCATTAAAGGTATCGGCCATTTTCTTGAGTGACTTTTCTTCATCATCGACCCACTTACCACGGCTAAAGCCCGCTTCAACACCAGCTAATGCCGTTTTCGGGAAGTATGGCAATGGTGCAGTCATACCTTGATAAAACAGTCGTACTAACTCAGCTAATATACTCTTCGCTTGCTGCGCATCGCCGATAGGTTGTAGCGTTTGGTGAACCACGCCCTCTTTTCTGTCATAGCCAATAATATGGGTCGTCTTTCCGTGTCCCATAACAGCGCAGGATAGATGATCAATCCACGCAGCCAAGTAATCTTGAGAGCGTATTTTGCCGCTACGGAAGCGCACTAGACCTGATTGATAGTTTTGAGTTAACCACCCCATCAAGCGAACAGGCTTACCTTCGCCTAACACGTCAAACTCGATATTCACTTCGAGATCTTGCTGCGGTGATCCGCTCACAAATCTAATCTCTTTGGCTAAGTCTTCCGCTTGAACACGATTGGTTTCAAATTCGATGTCACCAAAGGCGCCGACCGGTAATCGACCTTGGGCTTTTTGCTCAGAGACAAACAGTCGCACCGCTTCGTCTGCACCTTCTGGGTGGTCCAGCAACACTTGCAGCAGCGCATCTTTAAGCTGGAAGCTCTCTAGGCCATTGAGTACGAATGGCTCATCGTCTTCCATTACAGGAAGTGGCGGTTCAAACACCACTTTGAGACGGCGATTAAAGAAGTACTGCACTGGCAAACGCCAAAAACGCTGTAACTCAACCAGGTCCAATTCCAACGGGTACGTTGCCCCCAACAAATAGTCATCCAATGCACGATTGAATTCACCACTGCGCTCACCAGAACGATTTGCCGCAGGAAGCCATTCTTTGGCGTAGCTCAATACATGACTTGCATCACCTTGCGTAAAGGCTGCTGGGCTAAATGGTGTCATGGTGTGTTCAAAGCTGATTGCTTGAGTCAGTTTGATACCAGAATCATCACTTGGTAACGCTTGATCTGCACTTAGGCAGTAGTTCTGGTGGCAGTACTCAATCAACTCAGAAACCAATACCGACGGTACTCGCTCAGTATTATCTTGAATCGAGCGGCCGACATAACTGATGTATAAACACTCTTGCGCCGACAACATCGCTTCTAAGAATAGGTAACGGTCATCATCACGACGAGAACGATCTCCCGGACGAGTGCGTCCGTTCATCAAATCAAAACCTTCCGGCGGCATTGAGCGTGGGTAAACACCGTCATTCATGCCTAATAGACAAACAGTTTTGAACGGGATAGAACGCATCGGCATCAGGGTACAAAAGTTCACTTGCCCCGCTAAGAAACGCTGACTGATACGCGCACCCGACAGTTTATTGTTTAAGTACTGATAGATAATGCTTAGCGATAGTTCTTGTTCGTACAAGGCATCATCAAGCTGTTCATTCAGTTGAGAAAGTGCATCACGAATCGACTTAAGCACCACCTCGCCTTCTAGCTCAACGGCGAAGAAATCATCAATCATTTGCAGCAAGGTTTCACGCCACATATCGATGGATTGCGTCTCAGCAAGGCGTTGACGGTAATGGGCAATACGATCAATAAAGTGCGCTAACTTACCAGCAAGTTCGGCGTTAATGCCCTGAACTTCGTTATAAGCTGCAATTGGAGAGTGTCCAGTTTCAAACAAACCTGCGGAATCCGACATCGCATAACCCAGTAACATACGCTGGATACCAAATAGCCAAGTATTTTGCTCGGTGGCAGGCAAATCAAACTCTGTTGCCGTAGAAGAATCGACGCCCCAGCGGATACCCGCTTCTTCAACCCACTGCTTAGCTTGTTCAAATTGAAATTCATCAATACCGAAGCGTGCCATCATCGCTGGGATTTCTAATAGCTCTAGAAGTTCAGAAGCTAGACAACGCGTGTTCGGTAACGCGACCAACTGCATGAACGCGGTCAGAATTGGGCTCTCTTGGTCTGCAGTTCTATCAGAGATCGAGTAAGGGATATAACGCTCACCCGGAGCATTACCAAATACCGCCTGAATAGCAGGGCTGTAAGCATTGATGTCTGCCACCATCACAATGATATCGCGTGGTTTTAAGCTTGGATCAGCATCAAACATCGCTAACAACTGGTCATGGAGAACCTCCACCTCGCGCATTGGGCTGTGACAAGCGTGTACCGTCAACGAACGATCGCCCAGCTCAACCACTTGTTTGTGGTTGCTGGAGTCTAAGATGTGATCGTCTTGGTGCTCTTCTAACTCAAGAATATCGGCTTGCAGTTGATGCAGCAGGCTGTCTCTCTCGACATCAATAAAGAACTCATGCTCTTCGCTGTCTGATTGAGACAGCAAGAACAGGTTATCTCTGCCCAGTTTACCCATAGACGCCAGTAAGCTATTACCGACCGCTTGGCTGGTATGCAGTTCGTCTTCAATATTGGCTTCAATGCCATCTTTTAATGGTGAGACTTCGCCTTCTAGCTGAGGTAAACCATCAACCAAAGCAAACTGCTTACGACGCTGCGCTTCCACTCTTGCCAAGTATTTACGATCGCGAATATCGCCCCAATAATGTTGGCAAGGGTTGGTAAACATCAGGTGGACATCAATCTGCTCGCCAAGTGCTTTCAACGCGTCCATATAACGAGGAGGCAGCGACGAAATACCAAACACAAACAGACGTTTCGGCAGGTGTTGTAGTTGACCTTGTTGATTAGCTAACGCTTCAATGAAGTCATGATACAAATTACCACGGTGATATTTCGATTGGCCTTGAGAGAGCGTTTGCTCGTAGAGTGCCTTCCACAAAATTGGCTGCCAAGGGTGCTCTTGATGCCCTTCACTATCAATTAATTCTGCAACGGGTTCTCCCGCTTCCCACATCGCCATCCACTCAGGTCGGTATACCAAATAGCCATCGAAGATATCAGCAATTTTCTCAGCTAATTGATACAACTTAGAGTCATCTTCGTCGTTTTCAAGATAGCGCTGTAGGGGTAAGAAATCAGGGTGGTCAAGTTTCGCGGGTAACAAACTCATCAGCTTCCACGTCATCGCTTCTTTATTAAAAGCACTGCGTTTCGGTACATCAGGAAGCACTTGGGTAAACATATCCCAAATGAAGGTTGCTGGGAGAGGAAAATCGATATTTGCTGCTACACCAAACTCTTTGGCGAGTTCCATCTTAAGCCATTGAGACATACCAGGGCTCTGAACCAAGATCTGCTCTTTTTCGAAAGGATTGGCTAAAGGGTCACTTTTGATTAAGTGAACGAGAAGGATTTTTAAAGTATCAACTTTATTGGAATGATAAACAGTAAACAAAGTGCACTCACGCTAATCTTGCCACAATATAGTGCCAGATTAGCATAAGTGCTGAGTTTGGATGAGGAATATAAGCTTATGAAATACCGAAAGCTTAAGCTTCGTTTATCTTTTGAACTATTGCCTCTTACAATCTACCCGCTACCGCGCCTAAAACACGATGAGGTTTGTAGTTCATGTAGTAACGAACAGCGACATAACCCACAACCAACGTAGCCACAATCAATTCAAGATACGCTAGGCCAAACACTTGATTGATGTAATGCGCTTCAATACCTTGTGCTTGCATCCACGCAGCCAGTTTAAACAAGGCTGTTGCACCAATCACGATTGGGAAGGTAAACGCTGCATAACCAGGGCTAAATGGAAGACGAAGTAGTTTGAAAAACGCCATATAGATAATGAACGTCATCAACACTGCAATACCAAATAGTAAACCAATGATCACAGGTGAAGGGCTAGCAGTAACGGTTAAGTAACCCGCCAAAGATAGGCTTGCAGGTGCTGCCATAATCGCAATCGTTGGTTTTGCAGCATCTGGCACTTCGTGAGAGAAGATCAAACGGTAAACCATGATTGGTAGCATTACTGCGTAAACCAATAAGCCGAATACCAAAGTCGCGTTAGCTACTGGCTCTAAAACTGGATTACCAGAGAAAGAGACGTCAGCGACGATAATACCGATCGGGGGCACAAACCAGCTTGGCACCATGTGGTGAATCTCAAAGTTTTTAGCTCTGTGGTACAAAAAGCTCATTAGAAACACAACGTGCAAAGCCACAGAAGCTAACCACATAGCTTCTTGTAAGAATTGAGAGATTGGCGCCAAAGACGCTGACACCACCATGCACCCCATTGCAAATGTTGGTACCACACTGCCGACAACAGGGTGAGCAAGATCTTCACGAAGTAAATGACCGTGAATCAAAAATTTCACAGCTAAAACAAGAAGCAATACCGCTGCAATAGCTGCACTGATCCACTGGACTAAGCCTGGGGTGTGCAAAATACCTTGTGCGACTAAAACGCCATCCCAGCACCAGCCTAAGCTTGCGATTGCTAGTGCTAACCCTGCCATGGGTGTTGGAGCTCCTGTTAATCTATATTTAATACGTTGAATCATGTCAGCCTCTCTTAAACTTAATTCACTAAACTTGTGAACTCATCAGCTTGTTGAAGCCATAATACGCTTGCGCTTCGTTAAACAATATCCAATTATATATAACAAGTGTTCATCAATACTGAACAGAACCCGTTTTCACCAGCAGAGCAAAACTAGGAATCTGATGGCTAATATTTCAATTAAACAACTCAAAGTGTTTGTCACCATTACCCAGCATTCGACGCTTACCGCAGCATCAGAAGCGCTGTTTTTGTCTAAAGCTGCGGTCAGCATGGCACTAGGCGAAATGGAGAAACAACTCGGTCACTCTCTATTTGACCGGGTCAACAACCGATTAATTCTCAACCAAGAGGGACATAAGTTACTTCCTTTGGCTGATGAAATACTTCACCGAGCTGCGGGTATTGATGTTTTGTTCCGTGACGACCAGCCTTTAAGTGGCAATTTAAAGGTCGGCGCGAGTGACACGATTGGTAATCAGGTCGCACCGTTTATTTTGTCAGGTTTTCGTGAACGAACTCAGCACCAGGATCAAAGCTTGTTCATTTCAAACAGTGCACTGATCTGTCAAAAGTTGGTGGATTATGAACTTGATATCGCGCTAATTGAAGGAAAAACATTACACCCTGAACTCATTTCGAGTCAGTTTAGCAGCGATGAAATGTGTATTATTGTTAGTAATCAACATCCTCTCGTTTCAAAAGAAAAAGTAACTTTAAGCGATTTAGAAGGCAGCCATTGGATTCTACGTGAATCAGGCTCAGGGACTCGCGAGTTTTTCCTTCGTGCCGTCGCACCACGTATCGAACACTGGTATGAATCTTTTGAGCTCAACACCACAGAAGCAATCATCAACTCTGTTTCTGCCAATCTTGGATTCGCGTGTTTATCACGATTGGCGGCGCAACGAGCGATTGATTCAGGCCGGGTGAAAGCGCTCGATGTGCCACTGGACATGAAACGACGTTTCTGGATGCTGGTACATAAAGACAAATACCAGAGCCCGCTGCTGAAATCTTTCATGAGTTATTGTGAAGACTGGGCTACACATCAAGATTGAGGCCGCATAGTTGGGGCTCCAACTGGACTTTTAACATCAGAAACTGTATAAAAAGCCAGTAAAATTTATCAAACTTAGAGGATTAACCATGGCTGTTATCGTCAAGTACGTGGTGGAACGCAACGGAGAAGAGAAAATGACTTTTACCTCTAAAGCCGAAGCTGACGCATACGACAAAATGCTGGATATGGCTGATGAGCTTTTTGAACTGTTAGGCAAAAGCGATTTAGTTGAAGATGAAGGCAAGCAAGAAGAACTTGCAATGTACCTAGCGAAGAACAAAGAAGAAGTTCTTTACGCATTAGGTGCTAAGCGTAAGCCAGCTCCGAAAAAAGCTAAGAAGCTTGAAGCTGTTGAAGACGCAGAAGAAGATGCAGCATAACTAGCTGATCGCTTTCTAGAAAACGTCAATGACGCCTCTAATCAGAGTTCGTTATTGGCGTTTTTTTATACTTATCGAAATATAATGAAGCTTGTTTATAGTCGAAATTGCTCTAAACATTCGCTTGCATAAAAGTGTGATAAAGATCTAATCTATAGCCATCAGGTGATGGGGTTCCACCTAAGCTTTTGCTTCAACCGCCCGTTCTTTTCGAACTGTGCTAATGACTCCTACAGAATCGAAAACAGGTAATACTGTTGGATGTATCGCTATTCCTCCATTTTGAAATGGACTTAGTCTATTAAGACCAAGCTCCATGACGCCTTTGGATTATCGATACTCAAGATCTGTAGTGAATTAGCCGCACCTCTTCCAACACGTCCTGTTTCTCAACGCCCTAGGTCTTCAATGACTCTAATAGTGAGAAAACATTATGCACTACTCTTCAGAAATTCAATCAATGTGCCCTATTCAAAGGGGTGACCTTCACAATTCAGCTCCAATTCCAGTTGAAGGCGCAATGGTTAGCCCAAAAGATGTCATCGCTATTTCTGGCTTAAGCCACGGTGTTGGCACTTGTGCACCACAACAAGGTGCTGCAAAACTGACTCTTAACGTAAAAAACGGCATCATCGAAGAAGCACTAATCGAAACGATTGGTTGTTCAGGCATGACTCAATCAGCCGCGATGGCCGCTGAAATCCTCACCGGAAAAACTATCCTAGAAGCACTGAATACAGACTTAGTATGTGACGCTATTAACGTAGCCATGCGTGAAATCTTCCTGCAGTTTGTTTACGGTCGAACTCAATCAGCTTTCTCTGAAGGTGGTCTAGAAATTGGCGCTGCATTAGAAGACTTAGGTCAAACACAGCGCAGCCAAGTGGGTACCAGTTACTCAACCGCTGCAAAAGGCGTACGTTACCTAGAGCTTGCAGAAGGTTACGTAACTAAGCTTGCACTTGATGATCACAGCGAAGTGATTGGCTACGAATATCTCAACCTCGGCAAAATGATGAAGGCGATTAACCAAGGCGTGCCAGCGAATGAAGCGGCCGACCTTGCGACAGGGACCTATGGCCGCTTCGATGAAGCCGTGACCACTATTAACCCACGCCAACACTAATTGCCAATTTAGAGGAAAGATATGATGAACACTCAATTTAATGAATCAGTAACTCGCGTATTGGCAGAAATGAACTTCGACTCTTTGGAGCAAGCTGACCAATACTGTAAAGCCCACAACGTTGATCCAAAAGCGCTAGTGATGGATACCCAACCTATCGCTTTTGAAAGCGCTGCAGATGCTTATATCCTTGGCTCAGCACTGGCGTTATTTCGTAAAGCCACCAGCGCAGAACAAGCCGCTAATATTATTGGTGAAGGTCTTCAAGCATTCACCAAACCTGGCAGTGTTGCTGAACAACGCCAAGTTGGTATTGGACATGGCGCGCTAGCCGCTCGTCTTCTCAATGAAGAAAGTCACTGCTTCGCCTTCCTTGCGGGTCACGAATCTTTTGCTGCAGCAGAAGGTGCGATCAAAATCGCACTAAACGTCAACAAATCACGTCAAAACCCATTGAAAGTGATCTTAAATGGCCTAGGTAAAGATGCCGCTTATCTTATCTCACGCATCAACGGCTTCACTTACGTGCGCACTCAATACGATTACCAAACAGGTGAACTTGTTGAAACAGAACGTCGCCGTTTCTCACAAGGCCCTCGCGGCGACATCTTGTGTTACGGCGCTGATGATGTTCGTGAAGGTGTGGCTATCATGCACAGAGAAGAGGTGGATGTCAGTATTACGGGTAACTCAACCAACCCTACTCGCTTCCAACACCCAGTAGCGGGTATCTACAAAGCAGAACGCACTCGCCAAGGTTTGCCATACTTCTCAGTTGCTTCAGGCGGCGGTACAGGTCGAACATTGCACCCAGATAACGTAGCAGCAGGCCCAGCGTCTTACGGCATGACCGATACCATGGGCAGAATGCACGCTGATGCTCAGTTCGCAGGTAGCTCTTCAGTTCCTGCTCACGTGGCGATGATGGGCTTCATCGGCATGGGCAACAACCCAATGGTCGGATCGACGGTTGCATTGGCTGTGGCAGTGAGTGAATCTCAACACGCATAACGACAAAGTGAGTCCCACAATCTGCCTGTTATGTAGAGTCTGTTAGTTGAGAATCAAGCAATAACGGACGACTAAAACTCTACACCTATCACTAAAACCAAACAGCCAGCCTTATGCTGGCTGTTTTTTATTCACACTTGCTCTACTATCTATTTCTAATAATTATTTGTATCTAAGATTAAATACATTCTGCTGTCGTATTTGGCGAGCGCTTCGTTAAAGCCGTTGGACCAAGCGCACTGAACGTGATTACTCGAATGATGGGGTTGATACTCGCGGTAATCGGTATGCAGATGTTGATTGAAGGGATTGAGCAAGCTTATAAGGCACTGTTTATCTAAAGAGGGGATTCACAGGAGAATGTTGATTAACGCACCAATCAATTTGTGTTGATCTGCAGTGTTTTCTCATTGCAGAAAACTATCTCTCAAAAGACAAGCAATATCATTTTACAGACTTTATCCCGATACGCCCTTTCATAACGAGGGCGCTCTCTTTATGATGAACGCAATTAAATTAACTTTGCTAACGGCAGCGCTTGTTATTCGAGCCGTTGTTTTGGAATAGCAAAATCAAGACTCAACACATGGAGATTCAACATGGCTTATTTTTCACTAGCCTTCGGTACGGCAACCAAAAATCGCGACAATAAAATCATTGAAGCGTTCTTCCCTAACCCGCTTCTAAACCCAAGCGACGCTCTTGTAGCAGCTGTAGCTGAAGTGTCAGGTTACGCTGAAGGCAACCAAGCTATCGAAATCTCTGCTGCACAAAGCGCAGAACTGGCGAAAGCATTCGCAGCAAACGATGATGCAGCTAACGCATCTTTCGCAGAAAAAGCGGCAGCGTCTGAACAGCCACTTGTTCTTGTTGTTCTTGCTACTGACGAGAAGCCAGCATCAGTTGCTGAAGGCTTCCTAAAGCTACAACTTATCTCTAACCGCCTAGTACAACCACACGGTACGGTACTGGACGGCATCTTCGGTCTACTGCACAACATCGCATGGACAAACGAAGGCCCTATCGACCTACCTGAGCTGGCTGAGCGTCAAATCGAAGCTCGCCTTGCAGGTCGTGCTCTGTCTGTAGATTGCGTAGACAAGTTCCCTAAAATGGTGGACTACGTAGTACCAACAGGTATTCGTATTGCTGACACTTCTCGTGTTCGTCTTGGCGCACACGTAGGCGAAGGCACAACAGTAATGCACGAAGGTTTCATCAACTTCAATGCTGGTACAACTGGCGTGAGCATGGTTGAAGGTCGTATCTCTGCGGGTGTTGTTGTAGGTAACGGTTCAGACATCGGCGGCGGCGCTTCTATCATGGGTACTCTGTCTGGTGGCGGTACGATGGTTATCTCTATCGGCGAAAACTGCCTACTAGGCGCAAACGCTGGTCTTGGCTTCCCTATGGGCGACCGTTGTACGGTTGAGTCTGGTCTTTACGTGACTGCGGGTACTAAGGTTCGCATGTTAGATAAAGAAGGCAACGAAGTAGAGATCATTAAAGCTCGCGATCTAGCTGGCGTTTCTGATCTTCTGTTCCGTCGTAACTCAATCACTGGCCAAATTGAATGTCTTGCGAACAAGTCTGCTGTTGAGCTAAACAGCGAACTACACAGCAACAACTAATCTAAGCGCTAGATGCTAGATGCTAGATGCTAGATGCTAGATGCTAGATGCTAGATGCTAGA
>NZ_JBFSUV010000027.1:0-71110 GCF_041467515.1 Vibrio sp. 10N.247.311.12 | reverse complement strand
GAGCCCGTAGAGGACTTTCACCTCCTAGATCAACGCCATGCTCGGCGCACAACAACAAAGGGCTGATTTTTATCAGCCCTTTTGCGTTTTTGTCATTCGGGTCAAGTGAACTCAGACTCAGATCCGGTTAACCCAAACCGACATCCGCAATCCGTTTTTGAATCAACTCACCACACTCTTCTTTTACCACTCTTCTTAACCATTGTTGTGAAGCAGAAGAATCGCAACGCGAGTGCCAGATCAGTGAGTAATCAAACGGCATAAATTCAAATGGTAATGGCTTAACAACCAAGTCATAACGCTCTGCTACCAAATAAGCCAAATCAGCAGGCACAGTAATCACCAACGGCATTCTATCGACAATCGCCAATGCCGCTTCAAGGTGATAAGCACGCAGTACCATTTTTCTGGGTTGTTGATTAGCTAAAGCGTTGTCCAATAAAGCCTTAACACCATCACTGATCGCAATCATCGCATGTGGGAGTGAAACATAGTCTTCAAGGCTTAAAGGTTGATCGGCTAATGGATGGTTTTTAGATAACAGACACGATACACCAACCGGCCCCAAGACTTCTTGATGAAGTGGTGCAATGCTGCCACTCGGACGACAGATCGCCATATCAACGCGTTCGGTGCTGAGCTGTTTAAACAAATGCTCATGCTGCAACGGAGCAAACTCCAAAGAGATATTGGGTGCTTGTTCATAAATCTTAGGCAACGCATAAGGCAAGATGGTTTGCATCGCATAATCGGTGGTAGCGATCAGAAAACGTTCGCTGCAATAGTAAGGGTCAAAGTCACTCGGACTCAGCAATTGGCGAAAAGACTCCAAAGGCTGATCAATACGCTGACTGATCTCGAGTGCTTTCTTGGTAGGAATAAGGTGCTGACCTTGACGTGTAAACAACGGATCGTTTAGTAATTCTCTTAAACGCCCTAATACTCGACTGGTTGCGGATTGGCTTAAGTTAAGACGAAGCGCGGCCTGGCTTACGCTGCCCTCTTCAATCAATACCTTTAAAGCGACCAATAAATTAAGGTCTCTACGATAGATGTCTTCTAATTCCACGCCACTTACCTAGCTGTATACGATTGCCATTAGTCACTAAGTTGTTTATAGCATGCTTTAGATAAAAAAAATCCCGCAATTACGCGGGGAAGCCCAAGAAAATTTGGGGATAGTGTCGGAATGTTGTCGTATCGGAATTCGCTTGCTGTATTCGGGTTAGTGCTCTTGCTCTTCGGCTATGCCTTGCCAACGGCGCATCTCTACCCAAATACCAATAATCGTTGCTACTATGCCAAAAATAGGCATCAGTGAGGTCTCTGTCGATGAGCGTAGTACTAACGCACAAAAAGAAATAAAACAGAGAACCGAATAAATTGTTAATCTATCTAATCCTGTCAACATCGCCACTCCTTAGCTAGTTGCCTTTGCTTCAAGTTGTTATCAACTTGTTAACTAAGTTATAGGAAATGATTCTGTTTGCCAAGCACTTATTGCATATTTTTTCTGCAGACGTATTATTCACTCGTTAGATAGATATAGAGATACAAACCATGACATTCAAACCTGAACTGGCAACCCATACTTTAGAAGCTGAAGGCCTGCGTTGCCCGGAACCAGTAATGATGGTCAGGAAGACAATTAGAAACATGCAGGATGGCGATGTGTTACTGGTAAAAGCTGACGATCCTTCGACAACTCGAGATATTCCGAGCTTTTGTCGATTCATGGATCACCAGTTGGTAGGCCAAGCAACAGAAACGTTGCCTTACCAGTATTTGATCAGAAAGGGATTGGAGGCGTAACGCCCCACCGACTATCAAGTATCAAAAAAGCCGCTCGTACCTTATGTTCTTAAACAGAACTCAGAGTACGAGCGGCTTTTTGTTTATTCGCTTCTAGATTTGTTTTGCAGATGCTCCAGCTGATGCTGAATTTCTCGGATATCTTTGCGCATCGGAATAATATGCGCGACCCGAATCCAAGCCTCTACCGCAAGTGCAGTCATGATGATGGCACCCGCGACCATTGGCAGCCACATGTCCGTCAACACCATGCCTAACAGTGTAAGTGCAAGACCAAAAGTAAATAGATAACTTTGGCTTTGTGGAGTAATACCCATATAACGCGTCAACATAATCATGCCCTCGTGTTCTTAACTCACAAGATTAAAATATCATGACAAGTATGACAGTTATATGTCCATTCGCTCGATAAACCCCACAATACTGTAAGAGTATGACCTACAACACATTACTCTACTGATTGAGTATAATAAGACTCAAAACACTTACGAGTAAAACGCAGCAGCGATAGCTAAACCCACGAATAGCAAGGCTGTGATCTTACGAATCAGATCAAGAGGCATCTTATCAGCAGACAGCTTACCGATGATCACCACAGGCACATTTGCCAGCAACATACCAATGGTTGTACCCAGAATCACCCACGCTAATGCATCCGCATATTGAGCCCCTAGGATAGAGGTCGCAATTTGGGTTTTATCGCCGATCTCAGCAATAAAGAAAGCGATAAAACTGGCGACAAACGGTCCTCGGTTTGAGATCTGTTCATCGTCATCTAACTTATCGGGAATCAAAATCCAGCCAGCCATCGCAATGAAACTGACCACCAGCACCCACTTTAATACTTCAGGTGAAAGATAATCAGCAACCACGACCCCGAGCCATGCTGCAAGGGCATGATTGGCAATGGTGGCAAAGAAGATAGCTGCGATGATAGGTATCGGCTTGCGATATCGACTGGCTAATAAAAGAGATAGCAACTGAGTCTTATCACCGATCTCGGCTAAGGCGACAGTTGTAATTGAAATTGCTAAAACGCTCACGACATGCTCATTTGGGATGGGGATTATTATATTTAACCAAAGACAAACCTCGCGCCCCATCCCGGTTCACGATGCTTGTCTATGGTCTTGCTAAGCACCACCAAGGTGGTGGTTGCCTCGAACGCCATGATGATTTTGCATCAATTATGTTGACGAACGAACTCATTCAATAGGATATGAATAAGTAAGCTACTCCCCAAAGACCGCGAGATTTTAATAGCCCATGCTTTCAAACACAAGTGTCAAAGTTATCAAAATATCCACTTGTGCCGAAAAACAAACATTAAAGGCACAAAAATCCACTAAACGACATTTTAGACCACTAATTAAACAAGATTACCCCTACTCGCTTTACGAATATCTCGGTATACTCAGAGGTTATTTTTCTCATTCATTTAAAAGAATCGCGCGAACCTGACTATGCAAAAATACGATATCAAAACCTTCCAGGGAATGATCCTCGCGCTGCAGGATTACTGGGCTCAAAACGGTTGTACCATTGTTCAACCTCTAGATATGGAAGTAGGTGCAGGCACCTCTCACCCAATGACATGTCTACGAGCACTTGGCCCAGAGCCAATGTCTACAGCTTACGTTCAACCTTCTCGTCGTCCGACCGATGGCCGTTACGGTGAAAACCCGAACCGTCTGCAGCACTACTACCAATTCCAAGTAGCGCTAAAACCATCGCCAGACAATATCCAAGAGTTGTACCTAGGCTCCCTAGAGGTTCTTGGTGTTGACCCACTTGTTCACGACATTCGCTTCGTTGAAGATAACTGGGAAAACCCAACACTAGGCGCATGGGGCCTTGGTTGGGAAGTATGGCTAAACGGCATGGAAGTAACACAGTTTACTTACTTCCAACAGGTTGGCGGCCTTGAGTGTAAACCTGTAACAGGTGAGATCACTTACGGTATCGAGCGTCTAGCAATGTACATCCAGGAAGTAGATTCTGTTTACGACCTAGTATGGAACGTAGCACCAGACGGTTCTAACGTGACTTACGGTGACATCTTCCACCAAAACGAAGTTGAGCAATCAACATACAACTTCGAGCACGCAGACGTAGATTTCCTATTCACTTTCTTCGATCAGTGCGAGAAAGAGTGTAAAGAACTACTTGAGCTTGAGAAGCCACTGCCGCTTCCAGCTTACGAGCGCATTCTAAAAGCAGGTCACGCATTTAACATCCTTGATGCGCGCAAAGCTATCTCTGTAACAGAGCGTCAACGTTACATCCTTCGTATCCGCAACCTGACTAAATCAGTTGCTGAGGCGTACTACGCGTCACGTGAAGCGCTTGGCTTCCCAATGTGTAAGAAGGACAAATAATCATGGCGAAGAATTTTCTAATTGAACTGGGTACGGAAGAGCTTCCACCAACAGCACTTCGTTCTCTAGCAGAAGCCTTTGCTTCTAACTTTGAAGCAGGTCTTAAAACGGCTGAGCTTTCTCACGAAGGCATCAAGTGGTACGCAGCACCTCGTCGTCTAGCACTTAAAGTAACAGCACTGGCTGAAGGCCAAGCAGACAAAGTGGTTGAGAAACGTGGTCCTGCTGTTTCTGTAGCATTCGATGCAGAAGGCAACGCGACTAAAGCGGCACAAGGTTGGGCTCGTGGTAACGGTATTACTGTTGAGCAAGCTGACCGTCTGAAAACAGACAAAGGCGAGTGGCTTCTTTTCAAACAAGAAGTGGCTGGCAAACCTGTTCAAGAATTGGTGATGGACATCGCTGCGAAAGCACTAGCTGGCCTACCAATCCCTAAAGCAATGCGCTGGGGTAACTCAGACATTCAATTTATCCGTCCAGTGAAAACACTGACAGTACTACTAGGTGATGAGCTTGTTGAAGGCGAAATCCTAGGCGTAGCATCTGCTCGTACTATCCGTGGCCACCGTTTCATGGGCGAACAAGAGTTCACAATCCATTCTGCTGACCAATACCCTGCGATCCTAGAAGAGCGCGGTAAAGTAATGGCGGATTACGAAGCGCGTAAAGCAATCATCCTTGCTGACTCTCAAAAAGCGGCAGCAGCGGTTGGCGGTAAAGCTGACCTAGAAGATGACCTTGTTGAAGAAGTAACGTCTCTGGTTGAATGGCCAGTAGTACTGACAGCGAAGTTTGAAGAAGAGTTCCTAAAAGTACCTTCTGAAGCTTTGGTTTACACCATGAAAGGTGACCAAAAGTACTTCCCTGTTTACGATGAAAACAAGAAGCTACTTCCTAACTTTATCTTCGTATCAAACATCGAGTCTAAAGAGCCTCGTCACGTTATCGAAGGTAACGAGAAAGTTGTACGTCCACGTCTTGCTGATGCTGAATTCTTCTTCAACACAGACCGTAAGCGCCCGCTGATCGACCGTCTTGCTGAGTTAGACCAAGCTATCTTCCAGAAGCAGCTGGGTACTATCAAAGATAAAACAGACCGCATCACAGAACTTGCTGGCTACATCGCTGAGCAAATCGATGCTGACGTTGAGAAGTCTAAGCGCGCAGGCCTACTGGCTAAGTGTGACCTAATGACCTCTATGGTATTCGAATTTACGGATACTCAAGGTGTGATGGGCATGCACTACGCGACGCACGACGGTGAAGACGAGCAAGTTGCACTGGCACTTTACGAGCAATACATGCCTCGTTTCGCGGGTGACGATCTACCAAGCACGGGTATCTCTTCAGCAGTAGCAATGGCAGACAAGCTAGACACTATCGTAGGTATCTTCGGTATTGGCCAAGCACCAAAAGGTTCTGACCCATTTGCACTTCGTCGTGCGTCTCTAGGTGTGCTACGTATCATCGTTGAAAACGGCTACAACCTAGACCTAACCGATCTGATCGGCAAAGCGAAAGAGCTACTAGGCGACAAGCTGACTAACAAAAACGTAGAAGCTGACGTTATCGACTTCATGCTAGGTCGTTTCCGCGCATGGTACCAAGATGCTGGTTTCAGCGTTGATATCATCCAAGCGGTACTAGCACGTCGTCCAACTAAGCCTGCTGACTTTGACCAACGTGTTAAAGCGGTTTCTCACTTCCGTGAACTGGAAGCAGCAGAAGCACTAGCAGCAGCGAACAAGCGTGTAGGTAATATCCTTGCGAAATTCGATGGCGAGCTACCAGCTGAAATCGACCTAACGCTTCTTCAAGAAGACGCAGAGAAAGCACTGGCTGAAAACGTTGAAGTAATGACGGAAGCACTAGAACCAGCATTCGCAACAGGTAACTACCAAGAAGCCCTAAGCAAGCTTGCTGATCTACGTGAACCAGTTGATGCATTCTTCGATAACGTAATGGTGATGGCTGATGACGAAGCGCTTAAGAAGAACCGTCTAACGCTACTGAACAACCTACGTAACCTGTTCCTACAGATTGCTGACATCTCTCTACTGCAAAAATAAGCACAAGTGAGACAATTACTCTAAGTCATACTCTGAGTAATTAACGGTAAACACCCAAAGGGAAGCGAAAGCTTCCCTTTTTGTTTTTGTGAACCAAGCATTTGTTTGTAGAGGTCTTATTGATTAACTGAATGAAACAGCACTCAGACTGTAGAGGGCATTGTTTGCTATAACTGACCTGTTTATTCAGGGGAAGGGAACAATGAAAAAAACAGTACTCGCGCTTTCAATACTCGCACTCAGCGCATGCAGCCAAACCAGTGACAACAACCTATTACTGACAATTGATAACGACACTGTCGTATTCGAATCATCCGGTAAAGGCACCGTGATTGCAGAACAGGAACTCGCGAAAGGTAGCTATACCTTCTCTATCAGCGATACTCAAAATACCTGTGGCACCAACTATGCGCTGGCTGAAGAAAACCGCATCAAATTCAATAAACCCCTTCGCCTAGACGACTGCGCCGAGAAGTCTGAATTAGATATCAAGATCTTTCGCGCTAACACCTATCAGTTTATGCTCAACCCACAAACCAATGAACTGACCGTTCAGATAAAGCCGAAGCAACAACAAGTACAAAGCTTTGCTTGTCCGGTTCCTAGTGACGAACCAACCATCATCGACGTTGCTCAAACCTTTGATGATGGCACCGTGGTTAGAGACGCTCTTTCAGGCAAACAAGTCACAGTAACGAATGGCAGCGTCACCATGCAGCCAGCAGAAAATAGCCAAGGTGTTCTGCTGCTTGAGAAAGTAGAACCAGAAACCAAAGCTGACTTTAGTTGGGATAACGCCACGGTTTACTTCGTAATGACTGACCGTTTCCACAATGGTAATCCTGATAACGACAACAGTTACGGTCGCAGCCAAGATGGACAAGACGAAATCGGCACCTTCCACGGTGGTGACTTGGCAGGCTTAACCGAAAAACTCGATTACATAGAATCACTCGGTGCTAATGCTATCTGGATAACGTCTCCGTTAGAGCA
This sequence comes from Vibrio sp. 10N.247.311.12, assembly GCF_041467515.1. Taxonomy (NCBI): domain Bacteria; kingdom Pseudomonadati; phylum Pseudomonadota; class Gammaproteobacteria; order Vibrionales; family Vibrionaceae; genus Vibrio; species Vibrio sp. 10N.247.311.12. Next base: position 63,858 of record NZ_JBFSUV010000027.1, on the reverse strand, counting down.
AATCCACGGCTGGGTTGGCGGCGGTGATCGAGGTGACTTCAAACACTACGGCTACCACGGCTACTACCATCAAGATTGGACCAAGCTCGATGACAACATGGGCACCGAAGACGAGCTAAAAACCTTCATCGATACCGCGCATAGCAAAGGCATTCGTGTTGTTTGGGATGTGGTAATGAACCACACGGGATACGCGACGCTTGCCGACATGCAAGAGTTCGACTTTGGTAAGCTCAACCTAACTGATGAAGAAGCCAAACAAACACTTGGCGAAAACTGGACAGACTGGCAACCCGCTAAAGGCCAGAACTGGCACTACTTCAACAACTACATCTCTTACAGCGACAAAGAAGCGTGGGAAAAGTGGTGGGGCAAAGCTTGGCTACGCAGCGATATCGGCGCCTATGACTCTCCTGGATACAACAACCTCACCATGTCTTTGGCGCACTTGCCCGATTTCAAAACAGAATCGACAGAGACAACCGGGCTTCCTAACTTCTATCGCAACAAATCCACCAGCGCGACTGATGAACTCAAAACACCTCGTGAACATCTGATCACTTGGTTGTCTGACTGGGTGCGCGAATATGGTGTTGATGGATTTAGGGTCGATACTGCCAAGCACGTTGAACTGGACGCCTGGGCAGAGCTTAAAGAGAGCACTAACCAAGCACTAGCTGAGTGGAAACAGAGCAACCCAGACAAAGCCTTAGATGATTTACCTTTCTGGATGACTGGCGAAGTGTGGGCACACAGCGTAGTCAAATCAGATTACTTTGCTAACGGCTTTGATTCGATCATCAACTTTGAATTCCAGAGCGACATCGCCCCTAAGGCGCTGAAGTGTCTATCCGATCTTGATGCTGATTACCTTCGCTACGCAGACAAGATCAACAGTGACAGCGAGTTCAATGTGTTGAGTTATCTCTCGTCTCACGACACCTCACTATTCTGGACACAGCACGGCAGCGACTTTGCCAAGCAGACCAAAGCCGCGAATGCATTAATGCTTGCTCCGGGCGCGGTACAGATCTATTACGGTGATGAAATAGCCCGTAACTTTGGCCCAACAGGTTCCGATCCAATGCAAGGCACCCGTTCAGACATGCCTTGGGATCAAATCTCCGGCGAACGTGCAGAGTTGCTAGAACATTGGCAAGCGCTTGGCCAATTCCGCCAACGCCACCCAGCTGTCGCGCAAGGTAAGCACATCATCCGTAACAGCAAGGGTTATTACGCCTTCGAACGCCAATACCAAGATGACAAGGTGTTGGTTGTTTATACCGGTTCGAACTAAACCTTCATTAACATAAACACCAGAAACTAAAGGGGAAGCTTAGGCTTCTCCTTTTTTTATCGCTAAAGGTACGTTCAATAAGCAAGCTGTCACTCATTAACCAAACTTTATAGAAGTTTTTTACGTGTTAGAGCATTTGGCGCTATGCGTCGCAAAAACATTGCGGTATGTTCAAGGAATACACTGATGGCAGACATAAGGTCTGCCTTAATGACACGTAACAAGCAATCACAATGAATTAGGTAAAATTAGTAATGCAGTTCTCTAAGTTTGGCGAAAAGTTTAATCGATACTCTGGAATCACTCGTTTAATGGATGATTTGAATGATGGCCTGCGCACTCCTGGCGCTATCATGCTCGGTGGTGGCAACCCAGCCGCTATCCCTGCCATGCTCGATTACTTTAACCAAGCCAGTGCCGACATGCTCGCCAGTGGAGAACTCATCGCCGCCCTCGCCAACTACGATGGTCCGCAGGGTAAAGACAGCTTCATCAAATCGTTAGCGGCAATGCTGAAAGAGACCTATGGCTGGGATATCAGCGAGAAGAACATCAGCCTGACTAATGGCAGTCAAAGTGGCTTCTTCTACCTGTTCAACCTGCTAGCAGGCCAACAGCCTGACGGTTCACATAAGAAAATCCTACTGCCGATCGCACCGGAATACATCGGCTACGGCGACGCGGGTATTGATGACGATATCTTTATCTCTTACCACCCAGAGATCGAGTTGCTAGAAAACCGCCAGTTCAAATACCATGTTGATTTTGAAAAGCTTAAGGTTGATGACTCGGTTGCCGCTATCTGTGCATCTCGTCCAACTAACCCAACAGGTAACGTACTGACCGACGAAGAAGTACGTAAATTGGATACACTGGCGCGTGAAAACAACATCCCACTGCTGATCGACAATGCTTACGGCCTGCCGTTTCCAAACATCATCTTTGAAGATGTCGAACCGTTCTGGAATGAAAATACGATTCTGTGCATGAGCCTTTCTAAGCTTGGTTTGCCGGGTGTGCGTTGCGGTATCGTGATTGCGAGTGAAGAAGTAACACAAGCATTGACCAACATGAATGGCATCATCAGCTTAGCGCCAAACAGCGTCGGCCCTGCAATTGCCAATCACATGATTGAAAAAGGCGATTTACTGCGCTTAAGCAGCGAGGTGATCAAACCTTTCTATAAAGATAAGTCACTACGTGCAGTTGAACTGTTACAAGACGCTATCGACGACCCTCGCTTCCGTATTCACAAGCCTGAAGGCGCTATCTTCTTATGGCTATGGTTTGATGAGCTGCCGATCACCACAATGGAACTGTACGACCGCCTTAAAGCTCGCGGCGTATTGATTGTTCCGGGTGAATACTTCTTTATCGGCCAAGAAGACGAGTGGGATCATGCTCACCAGTGCTTGCGTATGAACTACGTACAAGACGATGAAGCGATGCAGAAAGGTATTGCTATCATTGCTGAAGAAGTGAAAAAGGCTTACTCAGAGTAGTAATCAGGGCTTTTAGCTTACCGTAGACCAAATACAAAAAGAGCACCTCATTAGGTGCTCTTTCACTTTTACTTCCCGATGATGTTTGTCACTTGAATACCCTAAATAATTGAGGGTTCAGCTAGGCGACTAGAAAATTCAGCCCTATGAGCATAGGGAACCTATGTGATTAGGGGGGATTTACGACGTCAACAACGCTGTAGCTTCAAGTATGACGGGTATTAGCCTTCTAGTAGACTATTACCATTAATAGCAATCTTACGTGGTTGCATCGCTTCTGGGATTTCGCGTTCGAGGTCGATGTGAAGAAGACCATTTTCCATGCTTGCACCTACCACTTTTACGTAGTCAGCCAGTTGGAATTTACGCTCGAAATCGCGCTCTGCGATACCTTGGTATACGAAGGTTTTCTCTGCTTCTGCTTTACGCTCACCTTTCACAATTAGCATGTTCTCTTTCTGAGTCAGATCTAATTGGTCATCAGCAAAACCAGCGACCGCCATAGTAATACGGTAGTTGTTCTCGTCTTTTTGCTCGATGTTGTATGGAGGGTAACCGCCAGAAGAGTTCTTCGATGTATTCGCTTCCATCATGTTGAATAGACGATCGAAGCCGATTGCGTTGCGGTAAAGTGGAGTGAAATCTACAGTTCTCATAATGCTATCCTTTTAGTAAGCAATAGTCTTAGCTGCGAATTTTACTTGGATCTAACCTGTGTGTGACCCAGTAAACAGCTAAGAGATTCAATTCGCATTCCTCGGGTTTCACCTCTATTGGCGACAACGCTGGGACATGGCAATGAATCAATTTTTAAGTTGTGTGCTGCCAAAGTTATCCTCTATTGAGCGATACTTCGTTAGCGGTAATGAAGGTTCTGTTTCTTCTCTTGTAGAGCAAGACAGTCATCCTCTTCACAAATAGATATATGGATTGAGCAAAATAGTTTCAAGGGGTTATTTTCAATTATTTTTGCAACTCAATATTTTTCAATATCTTACAAACATAAAAAAGCACCATCCAAAGGATAGTGCTTTAAAATGATTTTAGTTTTTTGAGACGAAGCTATTTGGCTTTAGTTCAAGGAAGAGGCGCGGAGCATACGAATGTATGTGAGCACCTCTGACACAGAAATTAAGCCAAAGAGCGAAGTATCAAAGAGACTAAACGTCTAGGTTTGCTACTTTCAGTGCATTCTCTTCGATGAAGTTACGACGAGGTTCAACTTGGTCACCCATTAGCGTCGTAAACAACAAATCAGCACCAACAGCGTCTTCAATTGTTACTTGCATCATACGGCGAGTTTCAGGATCCATCGTGGTTTCCCAAAGTTGATCAGGGTTCATCTCACCTAGACCTTTGTATCGCTGTAGGCTTAGACCACGACGAGACTCTTTCACTAACCAGTTCAGAGCATCAACGAAGCTAGAAACTTCTTGAGTACGCTCACCACGCTTAATGTAAGCGCCTTCTTCAATCAAGCCATCAAGAGCTTCAGAAAGATCCGCTAGCTTACCAAACTCTTTAGAGTTAATAAGATCGATGCTTAGTAGGTGTTCATGAGTCACACCATGAGTACGAACCACAATCTTAGGAACGCTTAAGCCTAGCTCTTCGTGTTTTTCAACTTCAAGGCTGTATTGGCTTGCACCTACTTCTTTCGCGTTTAGCTGTTCAACAAGCTGCTTACCCCAAGCTTCAACTGCCGCGTCATCATGACACTGCTCGGCCGTTAGACGAGGAACGTAAATCAGTTCGTGAACCAATGCGCGTGGGTAACGGCGGCTCATACGATCAACAAGCTTGATGCCTGCATTGTATTGCTGAACAAGCTTCTCTAAACCTTCACCTGCAAATGCTGGCGCTTCAGGGTTTACGTGCAGTTCTGCGTTGTCTAAAGCCAAAGATACTTGATACTGGTTCATCGCATCTTCATCTTTAATGTACTGCTCTTGCTTACCTTTCTTCACTTTGTAAAGTGGCGGTTGAGCAATGTAGATGTAGCCACGTTCAATCAGCTCTGGCATTTGACGGTAGAAGAACGTCAGTAGCAGGGTACGGATGTGAGAACCATCGACATCGGCATCGGTCATGATGATGATGTTGTGGTAACGCAGTTTATCTGGGTTGTATTCGTCACGACCAATACCACAACCAAGAGCGGTGATTAGCGTTGCTACTTCTTGAGAAGACAGCATTTTATCGAAACGTGCTTTCTCTACGTTAAGGATTTTACCTTTCAGCGGTAGGATTGCTTGGTTCTTACGGTTACGCCCCTGCTTAGCTGAACCGCCAGCAGAGTCTCCTTCCACAATATATAGTTCAGACAGTGCAGGATCTTTTTCCTGACAGTCAGCAAGCTTACCAGGAAGACCCGCTAAATCTAATGCGCCTTTACGACGAGTCATTTCACGAGCTTTACGCGCTGCATCACGAGCACGTGCTGCATCAATAATTTTAGAACAAACTGTTTTCGCTTCACCTGGGTTCTCAATAAGGAACTCAGACAACTTCTCACCCATTGTAGATTCAACGGCAGACTTCACTTCTGAAGAAACCAGCTTATCTTTAGTTTGGCTTGAGAACTTAGGATCAGGCACTTTAACAGAAACAATCGCCGTCAGACCTTCACGAGCATCATCACCAGAGGTCGCAGTCTTCGCTTTCTTAGAGAAGCCTTCCTTGTCCATGAAGCTGTTCAGAGTACGCGTTAGCGCCGCACGGAAACCTGCTAAGTGAGCACCACCATCGCGTTGAGGGATGTTGTTGGTGAAACAGTAGATGTTTTCTTGGTAGCCGTCATTCCACTGCATCGCAACTTCAACGGTAATACCGTCTTCGCGCTCAGAGTTAAAGTGGAAGATTTTTTGGATGATTGGCGTTTTGTTAGTATTAAGATGTTCAACAAACGCTTGGATACCGCCTTCGTATTCGAAGTGATCCATTTTGTCTTCTTCGCGCTCGTCAATTAGCTTAATTGATACACCTGAGTTCAAGAATGATAGCTCACGTAGACGCTTAGCTAAAATGTCGTAATGGAACTCGATGTTAGTGAAGGTTTCTTCACTCGGCCAGAAACGAATCTCTGTACCTGTTTTATCCGTGTCACCGATCACCGCTAGTGGCGCTTGAGGCTCACCGTGGCTGTAGGTTTGAGTGTGGATTTTGCCACCGCGGTGGATAGTAAGAGTAACTTGCTTAGAAAGTGCGTTAACTACTGAAACACCAACACCGTGCAGACCACCAGATACCTTGTACGAGTTATCATCGAACTTACCACCAGCGTGAAGAACCGTCATGATTACTTCGGCTGCAGATACGTTTTCTTCTGGGTGCAATTCTGTTGGAATACCACGGCCGTCATCGCTCACAGACACAGAACTATCTTCATGGATAGTTACAATGATGTCATTACAGTGACCAGCTAGCGCTTCATCAATAGAGTTATCTACCACCTCAAAAACCATGTGGTGCAGACCGGTACCATCATCCGTGTCGCCAATGTACATTCCAGGACGCTTACGTACCGCATCCAGACCCTTCAGTACTTTAATACTCGATGAATCGTAATTATCTGACATAGTTACTCTCTGACTAATTATCCTTGCTCTATTTTGCCATGTTCCACATGAAACATCCTGCTATTTTCGTCATGCATATCTGCAATCTGATCAGCGGTAATAGAGCTTACAAAAACTTGAGCCTGGGTCGCCTTTAAACACTCAGCAAGACGTGCTCGGCGTTGGCTATCTAATTCGGAAGCGAAGTCATCTATCAAATAGATGCACTGCTTACCTGTCATTTGAGTGAGGTGTTGCCCTTGTGCTACTCGTAGCGCGCACACCATCAACTTCAATTGACCTCGTGACAAGACATCTTCCACTGGAGTGCCGTTCACTTTTATCTTCAGATCCGCTTTGTTTGGCCCACTAAAGGTGTAACCAAGCTGCTGATCCCTTTCAAAATTCTTTTCTAATATATCGGCGTACGGGGTGTCTTTGTCCCAGCCACGATAGTAGTTAATCTTTATCTCAAACTCAGGAAGGAAGGTCGCACAGATTTCTTCGGCGACTTCTTTGAGCTGATCAACGTAGGTGGCACGCCACTGACTGATGCTTTCTGCTAAACGGGCCAATTCTTGGTCCCAATAGCTCAGCTCTCGATAGTGCGTTGCCGTTTTCAATAAGGCGTTTCGCTGCTTATTGAGGCGCTTTACCCTGCCCCACGCATCATAAAAGCCCGACTCACTGTGGAAGACTCCCCAATCAATGAATGCTCGGCGATGCTTAGGTCCATCGGTTAGTAAATCAAACCCTTCAGGGTGAATCAACTGCAAAGGTAAGACTTGAGCTAACTGAGCCAACTTTTGCCCAGTTTGACCGCTTATTTTAACCTCTGTCGTGCCATCGCGCTGCTTATTAATGCCAATTGGCAGCTCAAATTGATCCGAGGTCATAAAACGACCATGTACAAACAGCTCACTACACTCGTTTTGTATGATACGACCGGTAAGTGAACTCTTGAATGAGCGACCATGTCCGAGCAGATACACAGCTTCAAGGATACTGGTTTTGCCGCTTCCGTTAGCCCCTATAAGAAAGTTAAAGCCTGATGACGGTTGAATGTCACAGGCTTCAATATTTCTAAACTGCTTAACGATTAAGCGCGATAAAGGCATAACGTCTTCATATTAATCTTCAATCACGACTCGGTAGGTCAACATAGGGCTGCTTATAAGCGAATTGGCATAACAACGTACATCGCGCTGTCATCTTGTGCGTTCTCGATAAGAGCACTCGCATTGGCGTCTGACATTGAGATGCGAACCTGTTCACAACGCAGTGTGTTCAGAACATCCAATACGTAGCTTACGTTGAAGCCAATCTCTAGCGCGTCACCGTCGAAGTTAACATCGAGTACTTCTTCTGCTTCTTCTTGCTCTGGGTTGTTCGCGGTAATGCGCATCTCGCTATCCGCAAGGTTAACGCGAACACCACGGAATTTTTCATTCGATAGAATCGCAGCACGAGAAAATGCTGAACGTAATTCATCACAGCCAGCTTCAAGTGTCTTGGTGGTATTTTGCGGCATTACGCGGCGATAATCAGGGAAACGACCATCAACCAGCTTAGAAGTGAAGACATAGTTGTTCACTTCAGCTCGCACGTTAGAGTTACCAATTTGCAGTGTTACTGGCTGTTCAGGTGCATCCAATAGCTTCACTAACTCTTGAACACCTTTACGAGGAACAATGATCTGCTTCTGAGCAAAATCCGCACCCAGTTGTGCTTGAGATACTGCCATACGGTGACCATCGGTCGCTACGCTGCGCAGGATAGAGCCTTCAATCTCAAACAACATACCGTTGAGGTAGTAACGAACATCTTGGTTCGCCATTGAGAATTGTGTTTTCTCGATAAGACCGCGAAGTTCAGCTTGTGTCACTGACACTTCAACTTCACTGCTCCAGTCTTCAATATTTGGAAAATCTGCCGCAGGTAATGTTGCTAAAGAGAAGCGGCTACGACCAGAGCGAACCTGAATACGGTCACCATCCAATACCACAGTGATCACTGAGTTATCTGGCAATCCACGGCAGATATCTAGGAATTTACGTGAAGGTACGGTAATGCTACCCGCTTCGAAATCACCTTCAAGCGTTACACGGCTGATCAGTTCAACTTCTAGATCCGTCGCTGTCATCGACAACACGTTATCTTCTACTTTAATCAGTAGGTTTCCTAGAATTGGAAGCGTTGGCCTGCCACCGAGTGCGCCAGATACTTGTTGTAATGGCTTAATCAGGTGACTACGTTCAATGGTAAATTTCATATCTTGCTCTTACGGTCTAAATGGCACTGCGTAATAGTACGTGGCCAAGATTCTGCTTATTAAGGTTAAGAATACTGTGTATTAAGAAGAAAGGGTACGAATCAAGTTCGAATAATCTTCTTTAATGTCGTGGCTCTCTTCACGCAGCTGAGCAATCTTACGACAAGCATGCAGTACCGTCGTGTGGTCACGACCACCGAATGCATCGCCAATCTCAGGCAAGCTGTGGTTTGTTAGCTCTTTCGCCAGTGCCATCGCCAATTGACGTGGACGAGCAACAGAACGAGAACGACGCTTAGACAATAGATCAGCGACTTTGATTTTGTAGTACTCGGCTACTGTCTTTTGAATGTTATCAATCGTGACCAGTTTTTCTTGCAGTGCAAGTAGGTCACGCAGTGCTTCACGCACGAAGTCGATCGTGATCGGGCGGCCAGTGAAGTTTGCATTCGCAATAACACGGTTCAATGCGCCTTCCAGTTCACGAACGTTAGAGCGTAGACGCTTGGCAATAAAGAACGCCACTTCATCCGCAAGGTGAATTTGGTGGTCTTCGGCTTTCTTCATCAAGATCGCAACACGTGTCTCAAGCTCTGGTGGCTCAATCGCTACCGTCAAACCCCAGCCGAAACGAGATTTAAGACGATCTTCTACCCCGTTGATCTCTTTTGGATAACGGTCAGACGTTAGGATGATCTGTTGATTGCCTTCAAGCAGCGCGTTAAAGGTATGGAAGAACTCTTCTTGAGAACGCTCTTTATTAGCAAAGAATTGGATGTCATCGATAAGCAATGCATCAACACTACGGTAGTAGCGCTTAAATTCTTCGATCGCGTTGTTTTGCAGAGCCTTTACCATATCCTGAACAAAACGCTCTGAGTGCATGTAAACCACTTTCGCATTCGGCTTATTATCAACAATGGCGTTACCCACCGCATGCAACAAGTGCGTTTTACCTAAACCAGTGCCGCCGTATAGGAACAACGGGTTGTAGGCTGTACCTGGGTTATCAGAAACCTGACGTGCCGCAGCCAAACCGAGTTGGTTCGACTTACCTTCAACAAAGTTATTGAACTTATGTTTTGGGTTCACGTTTGAGCGGTGATTCAAGTCAACCGCGACAGGCTCTTCATCACGCCAGATATTATGGACAGGTTTGCGAGCTTGTAATTGCGCAGGTGCTGATGACTCAGCGGCCACATCAGCTGCAGTGCGAGTCTGAGTTGGTGTCGGTGTCGCAGGCTTTGGTGCAATCACACGCTTGCTTCCCACTTCAAAATGAAGATGTGGGATATCGTTACCGCAATATTCTTGCAGCAGACGGTTAATGCTATTTAGATACTTATCACGAACCCAATCGAGTACGAAACGGTTCGGTGCAAATAGAGTTAGAGTATTGTCATTGAGTTCCGCTTGTAACGGACGAACCCACATACTGAATTCTGTAGCTGGTAACTCTTCTTGAAGCTGTTGCAAACACTGCAACCAAAGCGAAGATGACACGGTGCCCTCACTCTATTTAAAGTAATATGAAATGACCGCTAATTTTACCTGTTGATAAGTCAGATCACCAGCAATTGATCACAGATCCAGTGAATAAGATCCAAGTTATTCACAATAAATTTGTAATTTATCGGTGGATCCACACATCTTGCCCCTAATTTACTCACACAATGATCCACTTATGCCCGGATCCTTGCTAGTTATCCCCAAATCGGGAATTCAATCTGGTTATGGTTAATAACATCTGGTTATTTATTCTAGTGAGCATTTTCCCAGTAACATCCAAACCCATAAATATAAGGAGTTACCAAATGAATAACTGGATTAAGGCTGCAATTGCGGCTATCGCACTCTCTGCTGCTACTGTTCAAGCTGCGACTGAAGTTAAAGTCGGCATGTCTGGTCGCTATTTCCCGTTTACGTTCGTTAAACAAGACCAACTACAGGGTTTTGAAGTGGATTTATGGGATGAGATCGGTAAGCGTAACGATTACAAGGTTGAATACGTAACGGCAAACTTCTCTGGTCTGTTTGGTCTTCTTGAAACGGGTCGCATCGATACCATTTCAAACCAAATTACAATGACGGATGCACGTAAAGCGAAATACCTATTCGCAGACCCATACGTAGTAGACGGCGCACAAATTACCGTTCGTAAAGGTAATGACAGCATTAAAGGCATCGAAGACCTTGATGGCAAGACAGTTGCGGTAAACTTAGGCTCAAACTTTGAACAACTGCTTCGCAGTTACGACAAAGATGGCAAGATCAATGTAAAAACCTACGATACAGGTATTGAACATGATGTGGCACTGGGCCGCGCCGATGCATTCGTAATGGATCGCCTATCAGCACTAGAGCTTATCAAGAAGACTGGTCTACCATTACAACTGGCGGGTCAGCCATTCGAAACAATTGAAAACGCTTGGCCTTTCGTCGACAACGATAACGGCAAAAAACTGCAAGCAGAAGTAAATGAAGCATTAGCAGCAATGCGCGCAGATGGTACGCTAGAAAGTATCTCTCAGAAATGGTTTGGTGCGGACATTACTCAGAAGTAATTACTCACTTTCACCATTCAAGGCCCACTGCTTTATACAGCGGTGGGCTTTTTGCTTTTATGCACTGATTAAAAAACCTGATAGAACAGTACTTACATATAGAACAACACTGCCAATAAAAATACGAGATAGATTATGGGATTTGACTTTAATTACATGCTAGAGCTGTTGCCGATACTACTGAAGTATTTAGGCACCACGATGGAGATGGCGACTTGGGGCTTGTTCTTTGCTCTGATCCTGTCTCTGATACTGGCGAATATTCGTGTATTCAAAATCCCAGTGCTCGACCAACTGAGCCAGCTGTACATTAGCTTCTTCCGAGGCACACCATTGTTGGTGCAGCTGTTCCTCCTTTATTACGGCTTACCACAAGTCTTCCCGTGGATGGTTGGGTTGGATGCCTTCAGCGCCGCTGTGATTGGCTTAACCCTGCACTTTGCCGCGTATATGGCAGAAAGTATTCGTGCCGCGATTATCGGTATTGATCGCAGCCAGATGGAAGCCAGCCTTTCGGTCGGTATGACAACCAGCCAAGCGATGCGCCGAGTGATCTTACCGCAAGCAACTCGCGTGGCACTGCCGTCGTTGATGAACTACTTCATCGATATGATCAAGTCGACTTCACTTGCCTTCACCCTAGGTGTCGCCGAAATCATGGCTAAAGCTCAGATGGAGGCTTCTTCAAGTTTCCGCTTCTTCGAGGCTTTCTTAGCAGTCGCACTGATTTACTGGGGCGTGGTGGTTATCCTCACTCGTATTCAAATTTGGGCCGAAGTGAAACTGAATAAGGCGTATGTACGATGATCAAATTACAAAGTATCCACAAGCAGTTTGGTGACACCGAAGTTTTGAAAGGGATCGACCTAGAAATCAAACAAGGTGAGATAATTGTCATCATAGGTTCAAGTGGTACGGGTAAATCTACCCTACTGCGTTGTGTGAATTTTCTAGAGCAAGCCGATCAAGGCACGATTTCGATTGATGATATCAAGGTTGATACTCAGAAACACACTAAGGCAGAGGTGCTTGCACTGCGTCGTAAGACCGGTTTTGTGTTCCAAAACTATGCACTGTTCGCTCACCAAACCGCGAGACAGAATATTGCTGAAGGTTTAATTACCGTTCGTGGTTGGAAAAAACAGCAAGCCCATGAAAAAGCACAACAAATACTTGATGATATTGGCTTAGGTGACAAAGGTGATAGCTACCCAGCCGCGCTCTCTGGTGGCCAGCAACAACGGGTGGGTATTGGCCGTGCAATGGCACTACAACCCGAGCTTTTACTGTTTGATGAGCCGACTTCAGCGCTCGATCCTGAGTGGGTTGGCGAAGTGCTTAACCTAATGAAAAAACTGGCAAATCAGCATCAAACCATGCTGGTGGTTACCCATGAAATGCAGTTCGCGAGAGAGGTCGCAGACCGAGTGATCTTCATGGCTGACGGTCATATTATCGAGCAGGGATCTCCACAGGATATTTTTGGTAATCCACAGGATCCTAAATTAAAAAAATTCTTAAATAAGGTTGGGATCGACTAAGGATCCTTGTGATTTTAGTTATTCTACGTATAATCCCCCGACCGGAATTTTAGTTAACCCAATCATTGACACTTTTTGTGACAGTGATTACAATTCCGCCTCTTTGTTGAGAGGCGTCGGTTTTCCTTTCTTATATAAAGAAGAGAAAAAATGCCCACGCCGGGTTTAACAAAAACCTAAAACTACTGATCAGTAAGGTAATTACAATGAAACGCACTTTTCAACCTACAGTTCTAAAGCGTAAGCGTACTCACGGTTTCCGTGCTCGCATGGCTACTAAGAACGGTCGCGCAACAATCAATGCACGTCGTGCAAAAGGCCGTAAGCGTCTTTCTAAGTAATCTTTGATTATTTTGAATAAGCTAGCCTTCGGTCGGGAGTTACGCTTGTTAACTCCCGAACATTATCAAAATGTCTTCAAGCAAGCTCATCGAGCTGGCTCCCCTCATTTCACCATCATTGCCCGAAATAACTCTCTTTCAAATCCTCGTCTTGGATTAGCCGTTCCGAAAAAGCAGATTAAAACCGCCGTGGGTCGTAACCGATTCAAGCGTCTTACTCGTGAAAGCTTTCGTAACACTCAACACAAACTTCCTAACAAAGATTTTGTTGTAATCGCTAAGAAGAGCGCGCAAGATTTAAGCAATGAAGAAATGTTCAAGCTACTCGACAAATTATGGCTTCGCCTGTCTCGCCCTTCGCGTGGATAGCGCTAATACCCATCTATTTTTATAGATGGTTTATTAGTCCACTCATCGGCCCACGCTGCCGATTTACTCCAACCTGCTCTTTATATGCGATAGAAGCGTTGAAAGCTCACGGTTTTGTAAAAGGGTGTTGGTTATCAGGCAAACGTCTATTAAAATGCCATCCTTTGAACGAAGGGGGCTTTGACCCCGTTCCACCAGTCCAAAAACAAGACAGAGATAAATAACGATGGATTCTCAACGTAATATCCTGTTAATCGCATTGGCTTTGGTTTCTTTCCTACTGTTCCAACAATGGAACGTAGCTCAGAATCCAGCACCACAAGCGGTTGAGCAGGCACAATCTGGCAGCACCCTACCAGCGCCATCTTATGCAGATGATCTAGACCCGGCTCCTGGTCAAGTTGCTTCTTCTGCTAAAACTATCACAGTAACAACTGATGTACTGACTCTGTCAATTGATACGGTTGGTGGTGATGTCGTTAAAGCAAACCTAAACGATTACTCTGCTGAGTTCGATTCTGAAGATACGTTTGTTCTTCTTAAAAACGAACCAGGTCACCAATTTATCGCACAAAGCGGTCTAGTGGGTCCTCAAGGTATCGATTTAAGCAGCACAAACCGCCCAAGCTACACAGTTTCAGCAGACAGCTTCACGCTTGCTGATGGTCAGGATGAACTACGCATCCCGATGACTTACCAAGCGAACGGCCTTGATTACACGAAAACATTCATCCTTAAGCGTGGCAGCTACGCAATGGATGTTGAATACGATGTAGTCAACAACTCTGGTAACAACGCGACATTCGGCATGTACGCTCACCTGCGTCAGAACGTAATGGATGACGGCGGTAGCCTAACAATGCCAACTTACCGTGGTGGTGCTTACTCTACGGAAGATACGCGTTACAAAAAATACAGCTTCGACGACATGCAAGATCGCAACCTGTCTCTTAACCTAGCAAACGGTCAAGGTTGGGCAGCGATGATTCAGCACTACTTTGCAAGTGCATGGATCCCACGCGACGAAGCAGGCAGCAACCTTTACACTCGTGTAATTGGTAACCTTGGCGACATCGGTGTTCGCATGCCGAACAAAACCATCGCTACTGGCGACGAAGCAAACTTCAAAGCAACGCTTTGGGTTGGTCCTAAACTTCAAGACCAAATGGCTGCTGTTGCACCTAACCTAGACCTAGTAGTTGACTACGGTTGGTTATGGTTCATTGCTAAACCACTTCATACTCTGCTTTCGTTCATTCAAGGCATCGTTGTGAACTGGGGTCTGGCAATCATCTGTCTAACTTTCATCGTTCGTGGTGCTATGTACCCACTAACGAAAGCTCAGTACACGTCTATGGCGAAAATGCGTATGCTTCAGCCTAAGCTGACTGCAATGCGTGAGCGTATCGGCGACGACCGTCAACGCATGAGCCAAGAAATGATGGAGCTTTACAAGAAAGAGAAAGTAAACCCACTAGGTGGCTGTTTACCTATCCTTCTGCAAATGCCTATCTTCATTTCGCTATACTGGGCACTAATGGAGTCTGTTGAACTGCGTCACTCACCGTTCTTCGGTTGGATTACTGACCTTTCAGCACAAGACCCATACTACATCTTGCCACTTCTGATGGGTGCTTCAATGTTCCTAATCCAGAAGATGAGCCCGACAACTGTAACGGATCCAATGCAGCAGAAGATCATGACCTTTATGCCGGTTATGTTCACATTCTTCTTCCTGTTCTTCCCTTCAGGTCTGGTTCTATACTGGCTAGTATCGAACATCGTAACTCTGATTCAGCAAACGCTTATCTACCGCGCGCTGGAAAAGAAAGGCTTACATTCTAAGTAAGTTCGATAATAGAAAGAGACAAAGAAAGGCGACCAAAAGGTCGCCTTTTTGTTTTTAGCTGATTACAATTCAGCTAATTGATTAATCGTGAGCGCCCCTTTTTGGCTTTCACATGCTAGCAGGCACAACTATGACTACAGATACGATTGTTGCTCAAGCGACTGCACCCGGCCGTGGCGGCGTCGGTATTATTCGCGTTTCAGGCCCACAAGCAGCCCAAGTTGCGCTTGAAGTTACCGGCAAAGTACTGAAACCACGTTACGCTGAGTACACCCCTTTTAAATCTCACGATGGTTTAGAGCTAGACCAAGGCATCGCGCTTTACTTTCCTAACCCGCACTCGTTTACCGGTGAAGACGTTTTAGAGCTGCAAGGCCACGGTGGTCCTGTGGTAATGGATATGCTCATCAAGCGCATCCTCGCTATTCCAGGGCTACGCGCAGCACGCCCAGGTGAGTTCTCGGAGCGTGCCTTCTTGAACGACAAGATGGATTTAACCCAAGCAGAAGCGATTGCTGACCTCATTGATGCCAGTTCAGAAGAAGCGGCGAAATCAGCTCTGCAATCGTTACAAGGCGAGTTTTCAAAACGCATTAATACGCTGGTGGATTCTCTGATTCACTTACGCATCTATGTTGAAGCCGCTATCGACTTCCCAGAAGAAGAGATTGATTTCCTTGCTGACGGTAAAGTAAGTGCTGACTTACAAGCTATCATCGACAACCTCGAAGCGGTTCGCCAAGAAGCCAATCAAGGTGCCATCATGCGTGAAGGCATGAAGGTGGTGATTGCAGGTCGTCCTAATGCCGGTAAGTCGAGCTTACTGAATGCATTATCGGGTAAAGACTCCGCGATTGTGACTGATATTGCAGGTACAACCCGTGATGTACTTCGTGAACATATCCATATTGATGGTATGCCACTGCACATTATTGATACCGCAGGCCTGCGTGAAGCCTCGGATGAAGTCGAAAAAATCGGTATTGAACGCGCTTGGGAAGAAATTGCTCAAGCCGATCGCGTTTTATTTATGGTCGATGGCACCACTACCGATGCAACCGACCCGAAAGATATCTGGCCAGATTTCGTTGATCGTCTGCCGAATAACATCGGAATGACCGTGATTCGTAACAAAGCCGATCAAACCGGTGAAGATCTCGGGATTTGCCATGTTAATGATCCAACTCTGATTCGACTATCAGCAAAGACGGGACAAGGCGTTGATGCACTACGTAATCACTTAAAAGATTGCATGGGCTTTGCTGGTGGCAATGAAGGTGGCTTCATGGCACGTCGTCGCCACTTAGATGCCCTAGAACGCGCATCTGAGCATCTAGATATTGGCCAGCAACAGCTCGAAGGCTATATGGCAGGGGAAATCTTGGCAGAAGAACTGCGTATAACGCAGCAACACCTTAACGAGATTACTGGTGAATTCAGTTCCGATGACCTACTCGGCCGTATCTTCACCTCTTTCTGTATTGGTAAATAACCTTTAAAGGCCGGCTCATGCTGGCCTTTTTCTTTAGTAAGGACAGCTTAATGATCCACATTATTACAGGCAGCACCTTAGGTGGTGCAGAGTACGTTGGCGATCACCTTAATGATCTTCTTGAAGAGCAAGGCCACGAGATCACCCTTCATAATCAGCCTGAATTCGATGATATTCCCCAACAAGGCTTTTGGTTGCTGGTGACTTCAACTCATGGTGCGGGTGAATTTCCAGATAATATTAAGCCGTTTATCGACGCATTGACCCAGCAATCTCCAGATTTAAGCCCGGTTCGCTTTGCTGTCGTGGCGCTTGGTGATTCGAGTTACGATACCTTCTGTTTGGCGGGAAAATCAGTCCACAGCCAGATGAAAGAGCTCGGTGCTCAGCCTATTTCTGACTGTTTTACCATCGATGTATTGGAAACTCCGGTACCAGAAGACGCAGCAGAAGCTTGGTTCAACGATCATAGCGACCAGTTTTAACCTCTCTCCTCTCTCAAAAAGCGGCTTATGCCGCTTTTTTTGTCTCTGAACATCGTGATTGTGAATAACTTTTTTCAAAAACATCGAAAATTAGCGATCTATTTTCAATTTCTGCTGTGGATAAGATCATACATATACGGTGATTAACCTATAGTTATCCAAATAACAAGTTTTAGGCTAATTTCCTCCTGTGAATAAGTAGCCATTTTGATCCCAGCTAATCCTCATCCTGATCAAAGTTAGATCACATCATTTGATCCAAAAAAGATCCATGATCTCGTTGATCATTTCCGACTTATCCACAGACACCCTCGATCCTAATAATAGATCTAATAAAAGATCTCCTTAAAGATCTTATCTATATTAATTAAAAACAGCTTTTTCGAAAAATCCCAAAAACGTTTTCTCAGGCTATGAAAACAGGTAGAATATCGCTCCTTTTTATCAATCTAGAAAACGTTTGAATACCTGAGGTCGGTTCATGCTTTATCACGAAAAATTTGACGTCATCGTTGTTGGTGGTGGCCATGCAGGAACGGAAGCCGCACTCGCATCTGCACGTACTGGTCAAAGTACGTTATTACTTACTCATAATATCGATACACTAGGACAAATGTCTTGTAACCCAGCCATTGGCGGGATCGGTAAGGGCCACTTGGTAAAAGAGGTCGATGCAATGGGTGGATTAATGGCGCAAGCTATTGATCATGCAGGTATTCAGTTCAGAACATTGAACGCATCAAAAGGCCCTGCGGTTCGTGCTACTCGTGCACAAGCTGACCGCGCACTGTACAAAGCCTTTGTTCGTAACGTTCTTGAAAACACGCCAAACCTGACTTTGTTCCAACAGTCGGTTGATGACTTGATCGTTGAACAGGATCAAGTGGTAGGTGTGGTAACGCAGATGGGCCTTAAGTTCCGCGCAAGCGCTGTGGTTCTGACTGTGGGCACATTCCTAGGCGGCAAGATCCATATTGGTATGGAAAGTTCTTCAGGTGGCCGTGCTGGTGATCCACCATCGATCGCACTGGCTGACCGTCTTCGTGATCTTCCATTCCGAGTTGATCGCCTGAAAACAGGTACTCCTCCTCGTATCGATGCGCGTAGCGTTGATTTTTCTGAGCTTGAGGTTCAGCACGGTGATAACCCGACGCCTGTTTTCTCGTTCATGGGCAGCCGAGCTCAACAACCTCGTCAAATTCCATGTTACATCACGCATACCAATGAAAATACGCATGACGTAATTCGTGCCAACCTTGATCGCAGCCCTATGTACGCGGGTGTGATTGAAGGCATTGGCCCTCGTTACTGCCCTTCGATTGAAGACAAAGTAATGCGTTTTGCTGACAAGAACAGTCACCAAATTTTTATTGAGCCAGAAGGTCTAACGACTCACGAGCTATACCCGAATGGTATCTCTACCAGTCTGCCGTTTGATGTACAGGTTCAAATTGTTCGTTCGATGAAGGGCTTTGAAAATGCTCATATCGTTCGCCCTGGCTATGCGATTGAGTACGATTTCTTTGATCCTCGCGACCTTAAGCTGACTTACGAAACTAAGTTTATCAAAGGTCTATTCTTTGCGGGTCAAATCAACGGTACCACTGGCTATGAAGAAGCGGCTGCACAAGGCTTGATGGCCGGTCTGAATGCAAGTTTGTTTACTCAAGGCAAAGAAGGCTGGAGTCCACGTCGTGACCAAGCTTACATGGGCGTGCTTATCGACGACCTATCTACCATGGGTACCAAAGAACCTTACCGCATGTTTACGTCTCGCGCGGAATACCGTCTGCTGCTTCGTGAAGACAACGCCGATATCCGCTTGACTGAAAAGTCGCGTGAACTTGGCCTTGTTGATGACGCTCGTTGGGCTCGTTTCAACGAGAAGATGGAAAACATGGAGAAGGAGCGTCAACGTCTGAAAGAGACTTGGATTAATCCAAAATCTGAAGATATTGATCAACTGAACCAAATTCTGAAAACACCAATGTCTCGTGAAGCGAGCGGTGAAGATCTTCTTCGTCGCCCTGAAATGACTTATTCACAACTAACGGCATTGGATCGTTTTGGCCCTGCACTGGAAGATCAACAAGCGTCTGAGCAAGTTGAGATCCAAGTGAAGTACGATGGTTACATTCAGCGTCAACAAGACGAAATTGAAAAATCACTGCGTCATGAAAACACCAAACTGCCTGCTGATATCGATTACAGCAAGGTAAAAGGACTTTCTAACGAAGTGGTTCTTAAACTAACGACAGCTAAGCCTGACTCAATTGGTATTGCTTCGCGAATTTCAGGTATCACACCTGCAGCAATCTCAATTCTGTTGGTTTACTTGAAAAAACACGGCCTGTTGAAAAAAGGTGAGGAAGCATAATGAGCGCATTACGCGAAAAACTGGATCACCTTATTGGCCAGACTGAACTTGAAGTATCTGAAAAACAACGTGGCCAGTTGGTTGGCTACGTTGAGTTACTGAACAAGTGGAACAAAGCTTATAACCTAACATCAGTTCGTGACCCACAAGAAATGATGGTGAAACATATCTTAGATAGCATCATTGTTAGCACTCACTTACAAGGTAAGCGCTTTATCGATGTGGGTACGGGACCTGGTCTTCCTGGGATTCCGCTCTCAATCATGAATCCAGACTGCGAGTTTTACTTGCTAGACAGCCTAGGTAAGCGTATTCGTTTTATCAAACAGGTGATTCATGAGCTGGGTATCGACAACGTGGTACCGGTTCAAAGTCGCGTTGAAGAATTTCAACCAGAAGAAAAGTTTGATGCAGTGCTCAGTCGTGCATTTGCGTCAATGACAGACATGGTAGAGTGGTGTCACCATTTACCTAAAGAGCAATCCGGTGTATTTTTGGCTCTTAAGGGACAACATCCTAGAGACGAAATCGACCTGTTACCTGAATGGTGTTCAGTGACAGACATTAAAGCTTTGCAAGTGCCAGAGCTTGATGGAGAGCGTCATCTAGTTACTTTATCGCGTCAGGGATAATCAGCGAGGCCATAGTGGGTAGAATCGTAGCAATTGCCAACCAGAAGGGTGGCGTAGGAAAAACAACAACTTGCATTAATTTAGCAGCATCAATGGCGGCAACAAAACGCAAGATATTGGTTGTTGACCTCGATCCTCAAGGTAATGCCACTATGGCGAGCGGTGTCGACAAGTATCAAGTCGAAGCAACAGCTTACGATTTGTTGGTTGAAGACACCCCATTTGATGAGGTGGTTTGCCGGAGTACATCTGGCAATTATGACCTCATCGCCGCGAACGGTGATGTTACTGCGGCAGAAATCAAGCTGATGGAAGTGTTTGCTCGTGAAGTTCGTTTAAAAAATGCACTCGAACCCATTCGCAATAACTATGATTTTATCTTTATTGATTGCCCGCCCTCATTAAACCTTCTTACAATCAACGCGATGGCTGCGGCCGACTCCGTATTGGTTCCTATGCAATGTGAATACTTTGCTTTGGAAGGTTTGACTGCATTGATGGATACCATCAGTAAGCTAGCGGCTGTTGTAAACGAGAACCTGAAGATCGAAGGTCTTCTGCGTACTATGTACGATCCTCGCAACCGCTTATCGAACGAAGTATCTGATCAACTCAAAAAACACTTTGGTAGCAAAGTCTACCGAACTGTGATCCCTAGAAATGTGCGTCTGGCAGAAGCCCCGAGTCACGGCAAGCCAGCAATGTACTACGACAAATATTCCGCAGGAGCTAAGGCTTACCTTGCTCTTGCTGGCGAAATGTTGCGTCGTGAAGAAGTCCCAGTATAGGTCCAACCAAAGGAATTCGCTCAATGTCTAAGCGTGGTTTAGGAAAAGGGCTAGATGCATTGCTTGCAACTAGCTCATTGGCTCGTGAAAAACAGCAAGTTGCTTCTCATAGTCAGGCGTTGTCGGCTGATGGTGAGCTTATTGAACTGGCTGTTGGTTGCTTGAAGCCTGGTGTATATCAACCGCGTAAGGATATTGCGCCTGAAGCGCTAGAAGAGCTGGCAGCATCAATTCAATCTCAAGGCATTATCCAACCGATCGTAGTTCGCCCATTGGCGCACGACCAGTTTGAGATTATTGCAGGTGAACGTCGTTGGAGAGCGGCTCGTGAAGCTGGTCTTAAACAAGTTCCATGCTTGATCAAGAGAGTAGAAGACAAGGCCGCGATTGCGATGGCATTGATCGAGAACATTCAACGTGAAGATCTGAATGTTATCGAAGAATCACAAGCGCTAGAGCGCTTGCAGAACGAGTTTTCACTGACACATCAGCAGGTCGCCGATGTGATTGGTAAATCCAGAGCTACCGTTAGTAACTTATTACGTCTAAATCAGCTCGAAAATGAAGTAAAAGGTTTAGTTTCCAGTAAACAACTAGAAATGGGGCATGCTAGAGCACTGCTTGCGCTTGAAGGTGTTACCCAGGTTGAGGCAGCGAATACTGCAGCAACCAAAAAAATGACCGTGCGTCAAACTGAGCAACTTGTCAAAAAGTGCTTAAAACCAGACGTTGAAGCGGAATCGAAGCCCGAAGACACTGAGGCCATCGAACTTTCACGAAGACTCACGGAAAAATTGCAAGCAAACGTTTCAGTTACTCGTTCTGTTAGCGGTAAGTCAAAAGTGACAATTACTCTTGATGAGCCTCACAAATTAGAGCAACTTATTGCTAAACTAGAGTACTAAATGAGATAATTGATTTAGGTCAATTATGTAATAAACAAGTAATTTCTTACAAAAGTTGTCGGTTTGTATACAGAAATGTAAATGATTGCTGCATTCTTATTGCAATCAATTTGGCTGAACGTATAATTTTCGCCAATTTCTCAGCACGCTTTTAAGCGAGTGGTAAAGTGGGCTTAAAGAGGAACGAATACATGGTAGCGGCGTTAGCAAGACCAGGACGAGTGCTTGCAAAGCAAATGTTATTGATCGAGCTTAGCGCGGTTATATTAGTGGCGATAGGGTTAGGTTTAGCTGTTAATCCTGATTGGGGTTTTGCTGCATTGGTTGGTGGCGGTATTTTTGTCATCGCGAATGTGGTTTTTTGTGTGTGTGCTTTCCTATTTTGTGGAGCTCGCGCAACTAAGTTAGTTGCGGCGTCGTTCTATGCAGGTGAAGCACTAAAGATCCTTATCACAGTTCTACTATTCTCTATTGTCTACATGTATATGCAGGTGGAATTAATTCCCCTCAAACTGACCTATTTACTGGTTCTAGGTATTAATATCTTTGCGCCAGTGCTTTTCATTAACAATAAAAAATAGGATGAGTTATGGCTGCGCCAACAGCATCCGGATACATTGAGCACCACTTACAAAACCTTTCTTTAGCTAAGTTTGGTCTTGTAGAGGAGACAAGTTTCTGGAACGTACATATAGACAGTCTGTTTTTTTCGGTGTTGACAGGGATGTTATTCCTTTGGGTTTTTCGCTCAGTCGCTAAGAAAGCAACAGTAGGTGTACCTGGTAAGCTTCAGTGTTTTGTTGAAATGGTAGTTGAATTCGTTGATGGCAACGTTAAAGACACTTTCCATGGCCGCAACCCTCTGATTGCTCCATTAGCACTGACTATATTCTGCTGGATTATTTTAATGAACTTGATGGACTTAGTGCCTATCGATTTCTTACCATATCCTGCGGAGCATTGGCTAGGTATCCCTTATTTGAAAGTGGTTCCTTCAGCTGATGTTAATATAACCATGTCAATGGCCTTAGGTGTTTTTGCTCTGATGATCTACTACAGCATCAAAGTAAAAGGCTTAGGTGGATTCGCCAAAGAACTTGCTTTACATCCATTTAATCACCCAATCATGATCCCGTTTAACCTACTGATTGAAGTGGTATCGCTACTCGCGAAGCCTCTATCACTTGGTATGCGTCTATTCGGTAACATGTTCGCAGGTGAGGTTGTATTCATTCTTTGTGCGGCAATGCTACCGTGGTATTTACAATGGGTAGGCTCTCTACCTTGGGCTATCTTCCATATCTTGGTTATTTTGATTCAAGCATTTGTTTTCATGATGTTAACAATTGTTTATTTATCAATGGCCCATGAAGATGGCGATCACTAAAAATTTTTAAGTTTTATTCTAACTATTAATGTTAATCGGAGAACGTAAATGGAAACTGTACTAAGTTTTTCAGCAATCGCTGTTGCTATTATTGTTGGTCTTTGTGCCGTAGGTACTGCAATTGGTTTTGCTATTCTTGGTGGTAAATTCCTAGAAGGCGCTGCGCGTCAACCTGAAATGGCTCCAATGCTACAAGTTAAGATGTTCATCATCGCTGGTCTACTGGATGCTGTTCCAATGATCGGTATCGTAATCGCACTACTATTCACGTTTGCTAACCCATTTGTTGGTCAACTAGCAGGCTAATTAACTGTTAATTAGTTAATTAAATTTTTGTAGTTGATTCTTAACGAGGGGTAGCTGTTGTGAATATGAACGCAACTCTGTTAGGTCAAGCAATTGCTTTTTCTATGTTTGTTTGGTTCTGCATGAAATATGTATGGCCACCAATCATGCAAGCAATTGAAGAGCGTCAGAAAAAAATTGCTGACGGTCTTGTAGCCGCTGAACGCGCTGCTAAAGACTTGAACCTGGCACAAGCCAACGCTTCTGAGCAAATGAAAGAAGCAAAGCGCACTGCAACTGAGGTTATTGATCAGGCAAACAAACGTAAAGCTCAAATTATTGATGAAGCACGCGAAGAAGCTCAGGCAGAACGCCAGAAAATCTTAGCGCAAGCGGAAGCAGAAATTGAAGCAGAGCGTACACGTGCCCGTGATGACCTGCGCAAACAAGTCGCAACTCTGGCTATAGCTGGTGCTGAGAAAATCCTTGAGCGTACAATCGATAAAGATGTACACGATGATCTTCTTAACAACATTACTGCAAAACTTTAAAGCAAGGGGCTGTATATGTCTGATTTGACTACAATCGCACGCCCCTATGCTAAAGCAGCGTTTGACTTTGCGGTAGATAAAGGTGAGCTAGACCAATGGGGTCAAATGCTTACTTTTGCTGCCGAAGTGGCACAAAATGATGATGTTCATAATTTATTAAGCGGTTCTATGACTGCTGAAAAATTAGCTGAAGTATTCATTGTAATTTGTGGCGAACAATTTGATGAATTCGGCCAGAACTTAATTAAAGTGATGGCAGAGAATGGCCGCTTAATGGCTTTTCCTGATGTTTGTAAAGAGTTCTTTATACTCAAAAAAGAGTATGAGAAAGAGATCGACGTTGAAGTTACTTCAGCTGTTGAACTTTCTGAAGAACAACGCACAAGCATTATCAGCAAATTGGAACTGCGCCTTGCGCGCAAAGTTCAGCTGAATTGCAGTATAGATGAGACTCTACTTAGTGGAGTTATTATTCGAGCCGGAGACCTAGTCATCGATAACTCAGCGCGCAGTCGTTTAGACCGCCTGAGCGATGCATTGCAGTCTTAATGGGGATTGGAGCATGCAACTTAATTCCACTGAAATTAGCGATCTAATTAAACAACGTATTGAATCTTTCGACGTTGTTAGTGAAGCTCGCAATGAAGGTACTATCGTTTCGGTAAGCGATGGCATCCTTAGCATTCACGGCCTAGCGGACGTGATGCAAGGTGAAATGATTGAACTACCGGGTGGCCGTTACGCGCTAGCACTTAACTTGAACCGTGATTCGGTTGGTGCTGTTGTAATGGGCCCATATGCTGACCTACAGGAAGGCATGAAAGTTACAGGTACGGGTCGTATTCTCGAAGTACCAGTAGGTCCTGAAATGCTTGGTCGTGTGGTAAACACGCTAGGTGAGCCAATTGATGGTAAAGGTCCTATTGATGCGAAATTGACTTCGCCTGTAGAAATTATCGCACCAGGTGTAATCGACCGTAAATCGGTAGATCAACCTGTTCAAACTGGTTACAAGTCAGTTGACTCAATGATCCCTATCGGTCGTGGTCAGCGTGAACTTATTATCGGTGACCGTCAGACTGGTAAAACAGCGATGGCGATCGATGCGATTATTAACCAAAAAAATTCTGGTATTTTCTCTATCTACGTTGCAATCGGCCAAAAAGCGTCGACTATCGCTAACGTAGTTCGCAAACTAGAAGAGCACGGCGCACTAGCAAACACTGTTGTTGTTGTTGCATCGGCTTCTGAATCTGCAGCGCTGCAATACCTTGCACCGTATGCTGGTTGTGCGATGGGTGAATACTTCCGTGATCGCGGTGAAGATGCACTGATTGTTTATGATGATCTATCTAAGCAAGCTGTCGCTTACCGTCAGATCTCACTACTGCTTAAGCGTCCACCAGGTCGTGAAGCGTTCCCTGGTGATGTTTTCTACCTTCACTCTCGTCTACTAGAGCGTGCTGCTCGTGTAAGCGAACACTACGTAGAAGAATTCACTAAAGGCGAAGTGAAAGGCAAGACGGGTTCTTTAACTGCTCTTCCTATCATCGAAACGCAAGCTGGTGACGTATCTGCATTCGTACCGACGAACGTAATCTCGATTACCGATGGTCAGATCTTCCTACAAACTGAGCTATTCAACGCGGGCGTACGTCCAGCTGTTGACCCTGGTATCTCAGTTTCTCGTGTAGGTGGTTCGGCGCAGACTAAAATCATCAAGAAGCTATCTGGCGGTATCCGTACTGCTCTAGCTCAATACCGTGAACTTGCAGCATTTGCTCAGTTCTCTTCGGATCTTGATGAAGCGACTAAGAAGCAGCTAGACCACGGTCAAAAAGTTACAGAACTGATGAAGCAGAAGCAATACGCTCCTATGTCTGTATTTGACCAAGCTCTAGTAATCTTCGCTGCAGAGCGTGGATACCTTCAAGACGTTGAACTTTCTAAAGTTCTAGACTTTGAAGCTGCTTTACTGTCGTTTGCTCGTGGTCAATATGCCGATCTAGCAACACAGATCGACACAACGGGTGCTTTCAATAAAGAAATCGAAGCTGAGCTGAAGAAGCTTGTTGACGATTTCAAGGCAACCCAGACCTGGTAATTGGTAGGTGGTCTTAGGGCCACCTCATACCATTAACGGAGAGTAACGATGGCCGGCGCAAAAGAGATACGTAATAAAATCGGTAGTGTTAAAAGCACACAGAAGATTACGAAAGCAATGGAAATGGTAGCAGCTTCAAAAATGCGTCGTTCTCAAGACGCAATGGAAGCTACTCGTCCATATGCAGAAACAATGCGTAAAGTGATCGGTCATTTGGCTAATGGTAGCCTCGAGTATAAGCATCCTTATCTTGAGGAACGTGAAGCCAAACGTGTTGGTTACATCATCGTTTCTACAGACCGTGGTCTTTGTGGTGGTTTGAACATTAACTTGTTCAAAAAAGCCATGAACGACATGAAAGATTGGTCTGAGAAAGGTGCTGACGTTGAACTTGCAATTGTAGGTTCAAAAGCGACAGCATTTTTCAACAACAGCGGCGCGAAAGTAGCAGCTCAAGTTTCTGGTCTGGGCGATCGTCCAAGCCTTGAAGACTTGATTGGCTCTGTAAGCGTTATGCTGAAGAAATATGATGAAGGCGAATTAGATCGCCTGTTCGTAGTGTTCAACAAGTTTGAAAACACTATGGTTCAAGAACCAACGATCGATCAATTACTTCCTTTGCCTAAATCAGACAGCGAAGAAATGAAACGCAGTCATTCTTGGGACTACATTTATGAGCCCGAGCCAAAACCACTACTAGATGCACTATTGGTTCGCTATGTCGAATCTCAAGTGTACCAAGGTGTGGTTGAGAACCTTGCTTGTGAGCAAGCGGCTCGAATGATTGCAATGAAATCAGCAACAGATAACGCTGGTGACATTATTGATGACTTAGAACTTGTGTATAACAAAGCGCGTCAAGCGGCGATTACACAAGAACTTTCTGAGATCGTTTCAGGCGCAGCTGCGGTTTAAGCTTAGGTAAAACTAAATAGTTAGAGGATTAACGATGGCTACAGGTAAGATCGTACAGATCATCGGTGCGGTAGTCGACGTAGAGTTCCCACAGGGTGAAGTACCTCGTGTATACGACGCTCTGAATGTTAATGAAGTACAAGAACGTCTAGTTCTTGAAGTTCAGCAACAACTTGGCGGTGGCGTAGTTCGCGCAATCGTAATGGGTAGCTCTGATGGTTTACGTCGTGGTTTGACAGTTGAAAATACTGGCGCTCCAATCTCAGTACCAGTAGGTACTAAGACATTGGGTCGTATCATGAACGTCCTAGGTGACGCGATTGATGAGTGTGGCGAGATTGGTGCTGAAGAGCATTACGCCATTCACCGTGAAGCTCCAAGCTACGAAGAGCAGTCTAACGAGACAGCTCTTCTAGAAACTGGTGTTAAAGTAATCGACTTGATTTGTCCATTCGCTAAGGGTGGTAAAATCGGTCTATTCGGTGGTGCTGGTGTAGGTAAGACCGTTAACATGATGGAACTTATCAACAACATCGCACTTCAACACTCAGGCCTATCTGTATTTGCAGGTGTAGGTGAGCGTACTCGTGAAGGTAACGATTTCTACTTTGAGATGCAGGAAGCAGGTGTTGTAAACATCGAAAAACCTGAAGAATCAAAAGTAGCGATGGTTTACGGTCAGATGAACGAGCCACCAGGTAACCGTCTACGTGTTGCACTGACTGGTCTAACAATGGCAGAGCGCTTCCGTGACGAAGGTCGTGACGTTCTACTGTTCGTTGATAACATCTACCGTTACACACTAGCAGGTACTGAAGTATCAGCACTTCTAGGTCGTATGCCTTCTGCGGTAGGTTACCAACCTACACTAGCTGAAGAAATGGGTGTTCTCCAAGAGCGTATCACGTCAACTAAATCTGGTTCTATCACGTCTGTACAGGCGGTATACGTACCAGCGGATGACTTGACTGACCCGTCTCCAGCAACAACGTTCGCTCACTTGGATGCAACGGTTGTACTTAACCGTAACATCGCATCTATGGGTCTATACCCAGCGATCGACCCGCTAGATTCTACTTCACGTCAACTGGATCCATTGGTAGTTGGACAAGAGCACTACGACATCGCTCGTGGCGTTCAGTCTACTCTTCAGCGCTATAAAGAGCTGAAAGATATCATTGCTATCCTAGGTATGGACGAGCTATCTGAAGAAGATAAGCAAGTTGTATCTCGTGCTCGTAAGATTGAGAAGTTCCTAACTCAGCCTTACCACGTAGCGGAAGTATTTACAGGTGACCCAGGCGTTTACGTACCTCTTAAAGAGACTCTACGTGGCTTCCAAGGTCTTCTATCTGGTGAATACGATGACATTCCAGAGCAAGCGTTCATGTACTGTGGTGCAATTGACGAAGCTATCGAGAATGCTAAGAAGCTATAAGGCTAACTAGGAGGCGATATGGCAGCAATAACCTTTCACCTAGACGTTGTAAGTGCAGAGAAACAAATTTTCTCAGGCCTTGTTGAGACGTTTCAGGTGACCGGTAGTGAGGGTGAGCTTGGTATTTTCCATGGTCATACTCCACTGCTGACCGCTATCAAGCCTGGTATGGTGCGTATTGTTAAGCAGCACGGCCACGAAGAAATCATTTATGTTTCTGGTGGTATGGTAGAAGTTCAGCCTGGTACAGCGACTGTACTGGCTGATACAGCTATCCGTGGTGAAGAGCTAGACGCAGCAAAGGCGGAAGAAGCTAAACGCAAGGCTGTGGAGAATATCCAAAATCAGCATGGCGACATAGACTTCGCACAAGCGGCCGGTGAACTGGCTAAAGCCATTGCTCAGTTACGAGTTATCGAACTGACAAAACAGCGTCGTTAGTCTTTTTAAGATTATAGACTCTGAGATAAAGGCGACCTAAGGGTCGCCTTTTTGCATTTTTGATGTTCTCAAAAATGCTTCTTTTACGTATCACTACTGGTTAAATGGTTATTGCGATTTAATTTTTCGGCCAAAAACGGTTACAATATCGGCTTAATAAAAATAACGTTGGATAGGTTTACAATGAAGTTTAGCGCGGTAATTCTCGCGGCGGGCAAAGGCACTCGCATGTATTCAAACACACCAAAGGTTCTGCACACACTTGCGGGTAAGCCAATGGTGAAGCATGTTATCGATACCTGTAATGGTCTAGGCGCTCAAAACATCAACCTGGTTTACGGCCACGGTGGTGATCAGATGAAGGCTACTCTAGCTGAAGAATCTGTAAATTGGGCACTGCAAGCTGAGCAACTGGGTACAGGCCACGCGGTGGATCAAGCATCTGCACATTTCGCTGATGATGAAAAAGTATTGGTGCTCTACGGTGATGTTCCACTGATCTCACCTGAAACCATTGAAAACCTATTAGACGCTCAACCAAACGGTGGTATCGCGCTACTTACGGTCGTGCTAGACAACCCAATGGGATACGGTCGCATTATTCGTCGTAATGGCCCTGTTGTGGCTATCGTTGAGCAGAAAGATGCAACGGATGAGCAGAAGCTTATCAAAGAGATCAACACTGGTGTTATGGTGGCGACAGGTGGCGATCTGAAGCGCTGGTTGTCTGGTCTAAGTAACGACAACGCACAGGGCGAATATTACCTGACTGACGTTATCGCAGCGGCTCACGACGAAGGTCGTGCGGTTGAAGCAGTACATCCAGTAAGCCCTATTGAAGTGGAAGGCGTGAATGACCGCTCTCAACTTGCTCGTCTAGAGCGCGCTTACCAAGCTGAGCAAGCAGATAAGCTATTGAAGCAAGGCGTAATGCTTCGTGACCCAAGCCGTTTTGATCTGCGTGGTGAACTGCAGTGCGGTATGGATGTTGAGATTGATACTAATGTTATCATCGAAGGCAGCGTAAGCATTGGCGACAACGTGGTTATCGGCACTGGCTGCGTGCTGAAAGACTGTGAGATCGATGACAACACAGTTATTCGTCCATACAGCGTAATCGAAGGAGCGACTGTTGGTGAAGACTGTACGGTTGGTCCATTTACTCGCCTACGCCCTGGTGCAGACATGCGTAACGATTCGCACGTTGGTAACTTTGTTGAAGTGAAGAACACTCGCCTTGGTGAAGGTTCTAAAGCGAATCACCTAACGTACTTGGGCGATGCTGAAATTGGTCAGCGTGTAAACGTAGGGGCGGGTGCAATTACTTGTAATTATGATGGTGCGAATAAGTTTAAGACCATCATTGGCGACGACGTATTCGTTGGTTCAGACAGCCAATTAATCGCGCCTGTTACGATTGGTAATGGTGCTACCGTTGGAGCTGGCTCTACCGTAACACGCGATGTTTCTGAAAATGAGCTAGTTATCAGCCGTGCGAAAGAACGTAAGATTGCTGACTGGCAGCGTCCGACTAAGAAAAAGTAGTCTCTTAACAAATAAGATGATTTAAATGAAAGTCAGTAGTACCGCTACTGGCTTTTTCTTATTTATCTAGATATAAAAAAAGAGCGAGTAATCTCGCTCTTTTTTGTTTTCGTTAACTTAGAAACTAGTCTTGTTTCTCGTCAGCGACTACTCGAGAGTTGTCAGGTGTCGCGAAGTGTTCAGAAAGCTCTTTGTTCGAAACAATATAGCCAACCCACAACGCACCCAAACAGATCACAACGGCAATACCCGTCGCGCTTAGTGCTTGGCTAGCCATTGCCGCGACCAATGCACTTGATAGGCCACTGATACTGATTTGCAGGCTGTTTTGTAGACCAGCAGCTGTTGCTGGGCTCTGTTTAGCGCTTGATAGAGCACGGTTTACTACGATTGGGTAAAGTGCGCCGTTTGCGACAGCAATCAAACAGAAAGGCGCAAGTAGAGGCCAGATTGACGTCAGTTCCCACTGTGATGCGATAAAGATAAGCATCGCCGCTACACTGAACAAACCGATAAGGTTTCTTAGTACAACGCCATCGCCATATTTCTTCACTGCTTGCTTACCGAAGTAACCACCCGCCATGAACGCGATTGTTTGTGGGATAAAGCTCAAACCGATGTCTTTTGCTTCATAACCTAGTTGAGCCATGATCTCTGGCATACCTGTTAGGTAAGCAAAGAACGCTGCAGATGCTGACGCAAACATTAAAACATTACCCATGTAAGGCTTTGATTTAAGCAACATCTTGATGTCTGTCTTAATCGATGTCTGTTTTACTTCAGGCGCTTCTTTTGGTTGAGCCATTGTTGTCGCCACTAGCAGTGCACCCATCAAGGTTAATGTGATGAAGATGCTGTGCCAACCAAAACTATCCGCCAGTAACACACCTAGCTGAGGTGCTAGTGCAGGAGATAGCGCAACCAAAGGCATGATGGTTGCAAAAATTTGTTGGCTACTGCTTTGTGAGTAACGCTTGATAACCATTGCTTGCCAGATTACCGCTGGAGCACATACACCGATCGCTTGAATGAAGCGTAGTGTCAGTAGGTGCCATACCTCGGTGCTGAATGCCAAGCCGAATGAAGCCGCAGTAAAGATAACAAGACCAACCGCCAACGTATTACGGTGACCATACTTGTCACTCGCTAGGCCCCAAAGAAGCTGACCCATTGCCATACCGCCAAGGAATACCGTTAGAGACAGAGCAATTTGCTCTGGGCCGGTTGCGAAATCAACTTCCATTGCCTTAAATGCAGGAAGGTACATATCGGTCGCAATAAAGCCAAGCATTGAAAGAACTGCAAGGTAGACCAATTGAAATTTAGAAATATTCATAAGATGCCATTAAGCTAAAAGTAGTGATGTATTTATCATCAAAAAAATTGTTTGATAGACAGAAGTTAAAGCCCCTGTTTATTTATGCTGACATTCTATTTTTCAGACCTGATAAAATAAAACGCTAAAATATGTAGTTATCAATCAAAAAATTTGAAGGCTTATGTTCTCTAAATCCTCTTTAGAAATGCTCGATACGGTTGCCCGTTTAGGTAGCTTTACTGCTGCTGCGGAGCAATTGCACAAAGTACCATCGGCGATCAGCTATGGTGTTAGGCAGGTTGAGCAAGAGCTGGATGTTCTACTTTTCAGACGTTTACCGAGAAAAGTAGAGCTGACACCTGCCGGTGAGTTGTTCATTGAAGAGGCACGTGCGTTGTTGAGGCAGATGGAAGAGGTCAGTGCCCAGACTCGTCGAGCAGCTCGAGGTTGGAAGAAAACCTTGCGTCTGACGCTCGATAATGTGGTGAAGCTCGACAAGATGAAGCCGATGATTGAAGAGTTCTATCAAACCTTTGAGTTTGCCGAACTTCAGATCAACATGGAGGTATTCAACGGCTCATGGGAAGCGATTGCACAGGGCAGGGCGGATATCGTGATTGGCGCCACCTCAGCTGTGCCAGTTGGTGGCGATTTTGAAGTCAAAGACATGGGGCAATTAGATTGGGCATTTGTAATGTCGCCAAGTCACCCGTGTGTGCGCGAACAGAACCTCAATGAAGAGTTCGTGAGCCAATATCCAGCCATCTGCTTGGATGATACCTCCAGTGTGCTCCCTAAGCGACACACAGGCCATTACTCAAATCAAAGACGCCTATTGTTACCTAACTGGTATAGCGCCATAGAGTGTCTTAAGAATGGAGTTGGGGTGGGTTATATGCCGAGGCACATTGCCGCGCCAATTATCGAGCAAGGCTTGTTGGTGGAAAAAATACTGCCTGAACCGAGCCCGCAGAGTCATTGTTGTTTGGTCTGGCGAAAAGACGATAACCATAAACTGATCGAATGGATGGTGAAGTACCTAGGATCGAGTGAGCAACTTCACCAAGATTGGTTGGATCATCGCAAGGCGGTCTAATGATCTTAGCGAGAAGATCCTTTTCAAGTTTGAGTTGAATCAGCACCAATAAAAAGAGCGAGTAAATACTCGCTCTTTTTGATTCGGTCGTTAACTCTTATGACAAGAAGAACTTGTAGGAAGGGTTATCGGTTTCATCTTTACACTGATAGCCAAGCTCTCGTAGATGTGTTGAGAACTGAGCTAAATCATCATCATCCAGTTCGAATCCACACAATACACGGCCGTAATCAGCGCCGTGGTTACGGTAGTTGAACAGGCTGATATTCCAATGGGTACCTAAGGTATCAAGGAACTTAATCAATGCTCCTGGGTATTCAGGAAACTCGAAGCTGTATAGGCGCTCTTTCAATGGTTTTGATGGTTTGCCACCAATCATGTAACGAATGTGCAGTTTTGCCATCTCATCATCAGACAGATCGACGACTGGATAGCCACCTTCACGCAGGTCGTTGATGATGTGATCGAGTTCTTCTTGTCCACCATTGAGACGTACACCGACGAAGATGTTCGCTAGGCTGTCATCGTTATGACGGTAGTTAAACTCAGTCACAGCACGGCCGCCAATGATATTACAGAACTCTAGGAATGCTCCTTGTCGCTCTGGAATCGTAACCGCAAGTAGACCTTCTCGCTTCTCACCTAGTTCACAACGTTCAGAGACATAACGCAGACCATGGAAGTTGGTATTAGCACCAGAAAGTACAGTTGCCAGTTGTTTGCCTTGCAGTTGGTTCTGCTCTGCAAACTTCTTTAAACCAGCCAGAGCAAGCGCACCAGAAGGCTCGGCAATCGCACGAGTGTCTTCAAAGATGTCTTTGACCGCAGAGCAGATCTCATCGCTAGACACGGCAATGTGACCATCGATGTACTGCTGACACAGACGGAATGTCTCTTCACCAATGCGCTTAACCGCAACGCCATCGGCAAACATGCTGACTTGATCCAGTACTACTGGCTCACCGGCATCCAGTGCTGCTTTCAAGCAAGATGAATCTTCAGGTTCAACCGCGATGACTTTTATTTCCGGCATCAATTGCTTAACTAGCACGGCAACACCCGCAGCCAAACCACCACCACCGACAGGCACAAAGATGTAATCCATGTGACCATTTTGCTGAAGCATTTCCATACCCATGGTGCCCTGTCCGGCGATCACCAATGGGTGATCGAATGGAGGCACAAAGGTAAAGCCATGTTCAGCAGAAAGACGCTCGGCTTCTGCCTTGGCTTCATCAAAGTTGCTGCCGTGTAGAACCACTTTACCGCCAAATCCACGTACCGCATCAACCTTGATGTCTGGTGTGGTTTTTGGCATCACAATCGTAGTCTGAATTCCCAACTTAGAACCAGACAGCGCCATACCTTGAGCATGATTACCCGCCGATGCAGCAATCACACCTGCGGCTTTTTGCTGCTCAGAAAGGCTTGATACCATGTTGTAGGCACCACGTAGCTTGAACGAGTGCACCGGCTGACGGTCTTCTCGTTTAAGCTGAACCTGATTACCAATGCGCGCGCTTAAACGCGGCATATCCTGTAGAGGTGTTACGATTGCAGCTTCGTAAACCGGCGCTCTCAGGATCTGACGCAGATAGTCTGCGCCAGTTTGTTTCTGGGGACTGGAGGTGTCATCACTCATAGTTAGCCCTCAAGTTTAGACTTATCACGTACTGCGCCTTTGTCGGCACTGGTCGCCATGCTTGCGTAAGCTTTCAGTGCGAAAGACACTTCACGCTGACGGTTTTCTGGTTTCCAGCCTAGTGCGTCTTGCTTAACACGACGCGCTTCTAGTTCAGCTTCAGGCACATCAAGTGTGATCGAACGGCTAGGGATGTCGATAGTGATGATATCGCCAGTGTTTACTAGACCAATCACACCGCCACTTGCTGCTTCTGGAGAAGCGTGACCGATAGACAGACCCGATGTACCGCCAGAGAAACGTCCGTCAGTTAGAAGAGCACAAGACTTACCTAGACCCATAGATTTTAGGTAGGTAGTTGGGTAGAGCATTTCTTGCATGCCCGGACCACCTTTAGGACCTTCGTAACGAATAACAACCACTTCGCCCGCTTTCACTTTGCCACCTAAGATGCCATCAACAGCACTATCTTGGCTTTCAAATACGATAGCTGGGCCTTGGAATTTCAGGTTTTCTTCATCAACGCCTGCTGTCTTAACGATACAGCCATCAACCGCGATGTTGCCCGAAAGAACCGCCAGGCCGCCTTCTTGGCTGAATGCGTTCTCTTTAGTACGGATACAACCTTCTTTACGGTCGTCATCAAGACGATCCCAACGGCAATCTTGTGAGAAGGCTTTGGTGGTACGAATACCTGCTGGGCCCGCGCGGAAGAACTTAAGTACCGCTTCGTCTTCTGTCTGCATGATGTCGTATTGAGCTAGCTGCTCTTGCATGCTTAGGCCAAGTACAGTGCGAGTTTGGTTGTTCAGTAGGCCTGCGCGGTCTAGTTCACCTAGGATAGCCATAACACCACCAGCGCGGTGAACGTCTTCCATGTGGTATTTAGGTGTTGAAGGCGCAACCTTACATAGGTGTGGAACGCGGCGAGACATCTCGTCGATATCACCCATATCAAACTCGACTTCACCTTCTTGAGCTGCTGCCAATAGGTGAAGAACGGTGTTACTAGAACCGCCCATTGCGATATCCAGTGCCATCGCGTTTTCAAATGCTGCGCGGTTTGCGATGTTACGAGGCAGTGCTGATTCGTCATCTTGCTCGTAGTAACGCTTGGTTAGGTCAACGATGCGCTTACCAGCATTGATGAATAGCTCTTCACGGTCTGCGTGCGTTGCTAGCATAGAACCGTTACCAGGCTGAGATAGGCCTAGCGCTTCAGTTAGACAGTTCATTGAGTTAGCCGTGAACATACCTGAACAAGAACCACATGTCGGACACGCAGAACGTTCTACTTGCTCACTTTGCTCATCAGAAATCGTTGGATCGGCACCTTGAATCATTGCATCAACAAGGTCTAACTTGATGATTTGATCGGAAAGCTTGGTTTTACCTGCTTCCATTGGGCCGCCTGATACAAAGATCACTGGGATGTTAAGGCGCATTGCAGCCATCATCATTCCCGGAGTGATTTTGTCACAGTTAGAGATACATACCATCGCATCCGCACAGTGAGCATTCACCATGTACTCTACTGAGTCTGCGATAAGCTCACGTGATGGCAGTGAGTACAGCATGCCACCGTGACCCATTGCGATACCATCATCAACTGCGATGGTGTTGAATTCTTTAGCGATACCGCCCGCTTTCTCGATTTCACCTGCTACCAATTGACCCATATCTTTAAGGTGAACGTGGCCTGGTACGAATTGAGTGAAAGAGTTTACAACTGCGATGATTGGCTTACCGAAGTCATCATCTTTAACGCCAGTTGCACGCCATAAAGCGCGCGCACCAGCCATGTTGCGTCCGTGGGTAGTCGTTGCTGAACGATAGATTGGCATTGCTTAAATCCTTATAAAATATTTGGCTGTTGCTTACTTAGTTGTTTGCGTTTGGTTTTCTGAAGTTTGGTCTGCTGGGTAAACGTAGTCTAACCAGCCCCACTTATCTTCAGTGGTTCCATTGAATAGACCAAAGTAAGCCGCTTGAACTTTTTCAGTGATAGGACCGCGTTTGCCTTCACCTACTGTAATTTTGTCTACGCTGCGAACCGGAACGATTTCCGCCGCTGTGCCTGTCATGAATACTTCATCGGCAAGGTATAGCGCTTCACGAGCAATGTTCTCTTCACGGATCTCATAACCCATGTCTTTTGCTAGTGTCATGATCGAATCACGAGTGATACCCGGCAGAATTGCGCTGGTCGCTGGTGGCGTTGATAGCACGCCATTGCGTACTACAAAGATATTCTCACCTGCACCTTCAGAAAGGTAACCATCAACACTCAGAGCGATGCCTTCATCGTAACCATGACGGCGAGCTTCACCACCAACCAGTAGTGAAGATAGGTAGTTACCACCGGCTTTTGCTGCGGTTGGGATCGTGTTTGGAGCGGCACGGTTCCAGCTAGAAATCATTGCATCAACGCCGTTTTCTAGTGCTTCTTCGCCTAGGTAAGACCCCCAAGGGAAAGCAGCGATGATCAGTTCCATCTCAGTATTTTCTGGCGGGCAGACACCCAAACCAACGTTACCTACGAAACCTAGAGGGCGGATGTACGCTGACTCTAGCTTATTTTGGCGTACCGTTTCGCGAGTCGCTTCCATAATTTCTTCCTCAGTGTAAGGAATAGGGAAGCGATAGATTTTTGCTGAGTCTTTTAGGCGCTTAGCATGTTCAGGGTGACGGAAAATAACCGGCCCTTTTGGTGTGTTGTAACAACGAACACCTTCAAACACAGAAGTACCGTAGTGCATTGCGTGAGTCAGGACGTGAACGTTCGCCTCTGCCCAAGGAACCATCTCACCGTTAAACCAAATATAGTCTGCTGTTTTAGCTGTCATGTTTGCGGTTCCTTATGCGTTTATCTTTTGTTGTAAGTTGTTGTTTGGCAGTTCATTACGGCTGATCGAGATAACGTCAACGGTACGTACATCCCACAGCTTTTCGATTTGGTTTACCAAGAACGAGATCGGACGGTCACTGTCTACGATGATCTCAACACTCGCCACTTTGCTTTCGTGGTTTTGAGTGCCCGCAACTTGCTTAACAATAAAGCCACGGTGGCGGATAACACGAAGAACACGCTCTAGTAGTACAGGCTTATCATCGGCTTTGATGTCTAATAGGTATCTTTTCATGTTATGTGTTCTCCAACATCTCACTGTTTGAAGCACCTGGCGGTACTAGTGGCCATACGTTTTCTTCTTCATCGATAAGAACATGAAGTAGGTAAGCGGTTTTGCTCTCTAGCATCTCTTTCAATGCTGGTTCTACTTCTTCTTTACGAGTGATGGTTTTGCCCGGGATATCGAACGCTTTCGCGAGCATCACGAAATCAGGGTTGTCATCTAAGATAGTTTCACTGTGGCGGCCATCAAAGAACAGCGATTGCCATTGGCGAACCATGCCCAAACGAGAGTTATTAAGCAGTACCATCTTCACTGGGATCTGACGACGCTTCAATGTGCCAAGCTCTTGAATGTTCATCATGAACGAGCCATCACCAGAGATAAGAATAGATTGGTCATCAGGACGCCCAACCGAAGCACCCATTGCAGCTGGCAAGCCAAAGCCCATGGTGCCTAAACCGGCAGAGGTAATGAAGTTCTGTGGATCGCGAGGCTGAATGTGCTGAGCTGCCCACATTTGGTGTTGGCCCACATCAGTCGATACGATAGAGCTTGCTGGCATCATGTCTGACAGTTGCTTCAACAGCAGTGGAGCAAAAATCAGATCACCAGGGTGGTCGTAACGCCATTTGAATGAGCTACGAAGACCTTCAGAGTGATGAACCCAAGAGGAGATGTCTTGGCTTAGCTCTAGTTGAGGCATGATCTTGTTGATGTCACCGCGAATTGGCGCATTGGCAAGACGCAGTTTGCTGAACTCAGCGGCATCGATATCGATATGGATAACCTTAGCATGCGGCGCAAAGGTATCGAGTTTGCCAGTTACTCGGTCATCAAAACGAGCACCGACAACAATCAACAGGTCACTCTCTTGAACCACAAGGTTAGCGGCTTTAGTGCCGTGCATACCCAGCATGCCAAGGTAGTGTGGGTCGTCACGTTCGATAGTGCCCAAGCCTTTCAGTGTGCTTACTGCTGGCATTGGGTTTAGGCGTAAAAACTCACGAACCGCATCGGTTGCTTTAGCAAGTTGAACACCACCACCTACGTATAAAACAGGACGGGTCGCTTGAGACAAAAAGTACTGTGCCTGTTCAATGGCATCAGTTGTCGCAACAGGAATTGCGGGTGGAGTAAATTCAGGAAGAGCGTTAACAGGTGCTTCTGCTAGTTGAACGTCTTTAGCGATATCGACGATAACCGGGCCAGGGCGGCCAGACTTTGCTACCACAAACGCTTCAGCGAGGGTTGGAGCTAGCTCTTCAATATCAGTTACTAGGTAGCTGTGTTTAGTACATGACAGAGACATACCAATCACATCCATTTCTTGGAATGCATCGGTACCAATGTGGGAACTTGCAACCTGACCTGTGATAGCAACCAATGGGATTGAATCCATAAAGGCATCAGCAAGGCCAGTGACTAGGTTGGTTGCACCTGGTCCCGAGGTTGCCATACAAACAGCGACATCTTGTGTTGCTCTAGCCATGCCGATCGCGGCCATAGCGGCGCCTTGCTCATGGCGACATAGGATATGTTCAACCCCGCCGTCATAGAGTGCATCGTAGATTGGCATGATGGCACCACCGGGGTAACCAAATACGGTCTCAATTCCTTGTTGCTTGAGTGCGGATACGACTAGTTCTGCGCCTTTCATCGGAATTCTCCCGTATTACCTTTATTTTGGTAACTGTTTCCTTTGTCTCTGCACATCTTGTGCTCCCATTCTTCCTGTAAATCGGCAAAGCCGAAAATGCTCAAAAATATAAAAATCGAATGTTTAAATTAGAAAAAACCCCCGGACTTGTCAGTGCGGGGGTTTTTTCTAATTCGTGGTTACTTTCTTCCCACTCGCCCCCGCGCAGTCTTAATAATGACTACGATAATCAGGTTAATCAGTGCGTAAATGCGAGCGTTAAAAATCATAATATTCGAGTTTTCTCGTTTATTGTCTTCAGTAAATGTCTACATCTCTAGTGTTATCACACAAATCTGCCGCATGACAAGGGAAATGTCATTCTTTTTTCACATTAAAATACCATTCCACCAAGCTATATAACAACCTTATCGCTTTGGTGAGCAACGAATATCCAGAGCGAATACTTTTAAATCAAAGACAAAGGAAAGTTATGGGACTCGCGATAATTCATAGCCGAGCTAGTGTGGGTGTAGAGGCGCCAGAAGTGACCGTTGAGGTGCATATAAGCAACGGAATGCCTGGCTTCACGCTGGTGGGTCTACCTGAAACAACGGTCAAGGAATCTAAAGATCGAGTGAGAAGCGCGATCATCAATTCTCGCTTTGAGTTTCCATCGAAAAGAATCACGGTCAATCTCGCCCCAGCCGATTTGCCCAAAGAAGGTGGCCGTTTTGACCTGCCCATCGCGCTTGGGATTTTGGTGGCGTCAGATCAGCTTCCGACATCAAAAATAGCTCAACATGAATTTATCGGTGAGTTGGCATTGTCAGGAGAACTTCGCTCGGTAAAGGGCGTTTTGCCTGCGACGTTAGCCGCCGACAGTGTAGAGCGATGCTTAGTTGTCCCACATCATAACGGTGATCAGGCTGCGCTGGTGGGCAAGGGAGCGCATAAATCTGCACAAACCTTGTTGGAGGTTTGTGCTGACATGTGTGGACAGGCTCAGCTTGGGCTATATAGAACGGAACATCATCAGGCTGATGTTTCAGTGCTTCGCGACCTACAAGATATTATCGGCCAACAACAAGGAAAGCGAGCTCTAGAGATAGCCGCTGCTGGGAATCATAACTTATTGTTTCTTGGCCCACCCGGAACCGGAAAAACTATGCTCGCTTCTCGACTGCGTGACCTATTACCTGAAATGAGTGATGACGAAGCGATGGAAACCGCGTCGGTGGCCTCGTTAACGCAACAAGAAATCAATCAATACAACTGGAAGCAACGACCTTTTCGCTCTCCTCACCATTCCAGTTCAATGGCGGCATTAGTGGGTGGTGGTTCGGTGCCTCGCCCCGGAGAGATCTCTTTAGCGCATAACGGCTTATTGTTCTTAGATGAGATGCCGGAGTTTGAGCGTAAGGTGCTTGATTCACTGCGAGAGCCGCTAGAGTCGGGCGAGATCATTATCTCCCGTGCTGCGGGCAAGACTCGTTTTCCTGCGCGTTTTCAATTGGTCGGTGCACTTAACCCAAGTCCAACGGGTTATTACGAAGGTAACCAGGCACGCGCCAACCCACAGATCATCCTGCGTTACCTCAATCGCTTATCTGGGCCCTTGCTGGATAGGTTCGATATGTCATTGGAGATACCTCTGTTGCCAAAAGGAATGTTGGCCGAAGGTGGTGATCGCGGTGAAACCACTCAAGTAGTTAAGCAAAGGGTTAGGCAGGCGCGAGAGTTAATGCTATCTCGCAACCATAAATCGAATGCACTGTTAGGTAGCCGAGAAATTGAGAAGTATTGCCCACTGCGACGCGAAGATGCAGAGTTTCTTGAGACAGCACTACATCGCTTGGGTTTATCGATTCGTGCTTATCATCGAATTATTAAGGTGGCACGAACCATTGCCGACCTTGACGGTAACGAGCAGATCGAAAAGAAACATCTATCAGAAGCGCTAGGCTATCGCGCGATGGATCGCTTGCTGAAACAACTCACGGCTCAAGCTGTCTAGCAAGCAGAAAAAGCCTGCTTAGATGCAGGCTTTCGTTGGATTGCAGTTCATACTCGCTAAGGTTAGAACTTGTAGTTCAAGCCAACTGAAACTATATATTGAGACTCGTCGTAGAAGGTAATGTTCGAGTCGCTGGTGCCGTAGCCTGCCAGTGAAATAAACGACCAGTTTTCCCAATCCATGAATTGATCATACTCATAGGCGGCGAATAGGTTGATATTGTCGTCGCTGCGTTTCTTGTCGTAGATCGGGTTGCTCGCATCGTAAGAGCGTTGGTTGTAACCCGCTGTTAGTGCGTACTTGTGACGCCCCATGCCACCAAACAAGCTTACCTCACCACCGAATTGGTCGTAAGATTCAGCTTTACCATCAGCATCACGTGTTTGATAGATGACGGATGGAATAAGCATCATGGTACGACTAAGTGGCAGGCGATATTGACCTTTCAAGTAGAGAGTATTGGCATCTCGTTTGAGCTCTTGATCTTGAATATCATCCTTGTCGACATCTTTGGTCGCATAGGCCATGTCTAGCGAGAAAGCTGAGCCCGCAATGTTGCTTAGCTTCAAACGAAACGCATTGCCAGTTTCATCGGTCTTGGTGCGAGCTGATGTGGTGTTGTATGGATCAGCCCAAGTTTCACCAGACATAATGGTTGGCAGCAGTGAAGCGTCGATCACCATGCCTGACTCAAGTTGGTATTTGTAACCGACTTCGAGAACTACAGTACCTGTTGCTACATCATCTCGCGCGGTACCTGTGTATACCTGATGGTTTAGCTTTTCACCAAAGGTATAAGCAACACTACCTAAAGGAGCAACCAGAAAAGAGCTTTCCGAAGAAGCCTTCTGATCTGTGGATGAAAGATTGCTATCAGCATCGGTATTAAAGTTCGAGGTGGAAGAGGTAACCCCGGTATTGAGAGAGATTTCACCACTGAAACCTTGTTGGTCTGCAAGCTTGGCAAAAGCGGGAGAAGCCGCAACGCTCAATGCCAAGAGAGTTATTTTTATTTTCATTCAAGGGCTCCTTGCCCACCGGTTCTTAGGACGGGTTATTAATAGCAGTAAAGCTTTAAACTTCCAGGTTAATTATTTATCAATAATGATTTTTGAACTAGCAAAAAAAAAAAGGAAGCCGAAGCTTCCTTTCATCAATGGCTTACTTCTTTAATAAGAAGTTCACGAGCTCGAAGTACTCATCAAGAGAGTTGATACCTTGAGCTTCTACTAGGTAGCGGTTGTTAACCACAACAGCGGGTACACCTGAAAGGCCGCTGTCTTTGAATGCTTTGTCGAAGCGACGAACCATAGAATCTACAGCAAAGCCGTTATACGCAGCATCGAATTTCTTCGCATCAACGCCTTCGTCTAGGAAGATTTGACGCAGTTCTTCTTCATCACGTGGTGGCTTGTTCATTGTGTGGATGCGGTTAAACATCACTGGCACCATTTTATCTTCAACTTTCAGTGCAATCATTGTCGCGTAAGCTTTGCTCATTGGCAGACCCATGTTGCCACCCATGAATGAAACATGGTTCTTCTGTAGCTTAGCGTCTTTAGGTAGCTGTTGTTTTAGCTGCTGGATGATTGGCTCAAAGCTATTACAGTGTGGGCAGTAAAAAGAGAAGAACTCTGTCACCATTGGTTTTTTTGATGCTTCTAGGTCGAGAACTTTGTAGTGTTCACCTTCGTTAAATTTCGCAGCGTGAGCGGTAAGGCTCAACATGATCAATGAGAAAAATGCGAATAGCTTTTTCATTTATCCAATCTCCATTATGTTTGAATTTTTATCTAGTTGTATGTTGCGATTGCTGTTACCACTGAGGCATTAACGAAAGTGGTGGCTCTTGCAGGGTAGCAATTTGCTCTTTACAAGCAAGTACTTGTTGCTCCCAATATTTCGGATCATTAAACCACGGGAAGGCCAGAGGAAACGCAGGATCGTGCCATCGTTTCGCCAACCATGCCATGTAATGCACCATACGTAGACCGCGTAGTGGTTCGATTAGTTTCAGTTGTGCGGTATTAAAATCGCAAAACTCTTGGTAACTCTCTAGCAAAATATCCAGTTGCATCAGCTTATCTTGGCGCTCGCCATTGAGCAGCATCCACAGATCTTGTATCGCAGGGCCGTTACGTGCGTCATCAAGATCGACGAACATTGGCCCATCGCGCCACAAAATATTGCCAGGGTGGCAGTCACCGTGCAGGCGGATATTCTCAATGTTGCTCGGCCACTGGCTCTCTAGCTCTTTGATCAGAAGGTCAACGTCATTGAAGAAGGCATTTTCTAGGTGCATCGGGATAAACTGAGAGTTCTCTAGAATCTTACGTGGCTGATAAAGGTATTCATCTAAGCTGATGGTCGGGCGATGCTGGAATGTTCTTCCCGCGCTGGCTTTATGAATACGACCAAGAAAGCGTCCTACGCCTTCCAATTGATCTAGATTGTCAACTTCATACTGTCTGCCGCCAACACTTTCAAATAGTGCAAATAGGTAGCCTTGGTATTCATGTAAGGTTGCACCGTTGATTCGCATTGGAGGAGCAACAGGCATCTCTTGCTCGATAAGCTCGAGTGCGAAGTCATGCTCTTCTTGGATCTGTGCCTTGTTCCAGCGTTGCGGACGATAAAACTTAACGACGTAGCGCTTACGGTCTTCATCGGTGAATTGATACACCCGGTTTTCGTAGCTGTTGAGAGCGAGAAGCCCGGATTCAGCACGAACTCCAATGCTCTCCAGTGCGTACCACATGAAGTCAGGGGTTAGGTTATCAAAGTTAAAGGCTTGCATCGTCATATAATAAAAAAGGCTCATTACTGAGCCTTTTTCCATTTATTGGGTTGTTATACCTAGTACTAAGGTGACTGGTATCAGAGCTTCTTGATAAAGCGGCTTTCGACTTCCATCGTAAACTCTTCATTATCCGAGAGTATAAACTGAATTGTCGAAACTGGTGAGCTCAGTTTTTCTGGGTCGGCGCCCAAACTGATAGGTAGGTTCAAAA
Source organism: Vibrio sp. 10N.247.311.12 (assembly GCF_041467515.1). Taxonomy (NCBI): domain Bacteria; kingdom Pseudomonadati; phylum Pseudomonadota; class Gammaproteobacteria; order Vibrionales; family Vibrionaceae; genus Vibrio; species Vibrio sp. 10N.247.311.12. The sequence goes on along the minus strand of NZ_JBFSUV010000027.1, from coordinate 19,367 downwards.
CCTCGCCTGGATCGACAGTAATCGTCTGTTTACCATACCAGATAGAATCGGGCAGTCCGCTAACATCGAGTTTGTACTCTTGCTCTTGTTGAGTCTTGTTGATCACTTTCAAGGTGTAGGTGTTTTCAACCAACCCTTGGTTATTGACTCTAGACAGTTGGTTTCTATCACGCAGAACGCTCAAGCCTGCAGGGTCGACACTGGCGATTTGTACGAAGAACAAGCCAAGCATGAGAACAAGTATTGCACCGTAGCCCAATAATTTAGGACGCATCACCTTAGTTGAGTGACCTTCAAGCCTATGCTCCGTGGTGTAGTTAATCAGACCTTTCTCATAGCCCATACGCTCCATCGTGTTGTCACAGGCATCAATACACGCGCCGCAGTTAATACACTCATATTGCAGGCCGTCACGGATATCGATACCCGTAGGGCACACTTGTACACACAGATTACAGTCAATACAGTCGCCTAGACCAAGCTCTTTTGGATCGGCTTTACGAGAGCGAGGGCCACGGCTTTCACCACGTTCTGTGTTGTAACCAACGATGAAGGTGTCTTTATCGAACATTGCCGACTGGAAACGCGCGTAAGGACACATGTGCAGACAAACAATTGAACGCATCCAACCCGCATTGGCATAAGTACATCCAGCAAAGAACAGTACCCAAAACACCGGCCAGAAAGACGAGTTAAAGGTAAAGAAGCCAACCACTAACTCTTTGATTGGGATGAAGTAACCAACAAAGGTTAAGCCCGTCGCAATGGCAATCGCCCACCACGCAATGTGTTTGAGGGTTTTTCTGAGGATTAAATTGCTCGTCAGTTTGCCCGAGTCTTGTTTTCTTCGCTTATTGGCAGCGCCTTCTAGCTTCTCTTCGAACCAGATATACATGAAGGTCCAGACGGTTTGTGGGCATAAATAGCCACACCAGACACGGCCTAAGAAGGTGGTTATGAAAAACAGGCCAAACGCGGCAATCATAAATAGGATCGCGAGTAGGGTCAGATCTTGCGGGTATAAGGTGGTGCCAAAGAAGTTGAACTGTTGGCTGCCGATATCGAGCAAGATCGCTTGACGTTCACCAAAGGGAATCCATGGGATAAGCGCAAAAAGTAAAAGTAAGAACCAACCGCCATAGCGACGCAGTTGTTGGAATTTACCTTTGCTTTCTCGAACATAGATTCGGTTACTTGGGTTAAATCGATCTCCATTACCTTTATGTGTTTTCGGGTTAAAGGTTTTAGGAGTCACATCTTTGATATCGATTTTATCCTGACTCATGGACTATCCTTTTTGTGGCTTGTTTGCCCGGTTAAGTCGGGCATGACGACATTACTTGAAAGTATGGTTTAGAGAACCTGTTGAAATTGAGCTTGGTGCATTTGTTGTTATCGCACTCACTCTTATTATTTTAGAAGATTCTTATGGATGGCGATTATAGCGACAATCTTGTTCTCATTTCTTTAACGCTATCAACCTTTAACAACAAAAGTCATAACAGTTGTGACGAAAAAATAGCGAACAGAAACAAAAAAGCGACCTGGTGGTCGCTTTTTAAAATTGAGTGTTTTATCTATACGGCAATTGAGCTCTAAACTAACGGGCGACTAAAGAAGGCCACGTGCTTTTAGAATTGCGGTTTTGAAATCATCTTCTTGGTCTTTTTTCAGGCCCGGGATCATCTCATCTTTTTCGCTGTTGCGCATTTTTAGGTGATAGATAAGAACATCGTCAGTCAGTTCTTCAAGCTTGCCTTGGTAGCCCGCTTCTTTTGATAGCTTAATGATGAACTCTAATAGGTTAAGCTCTTGATCTTTCTGCCACTCAGGCTCCATCAGTTCAAGCAGTTCTTCAATGCGGTGACACTTCATACTTTATTTCTCCACAAATTTTATAATGATTTGTGGCTAAGGTATCAAATCGGGTAGGGAATACCAATGTGTAAACACATTTCAAGATGGGAGCGGGCAAGAAAAAAGCGCAGTAAAAACTGCGCTTTTTGTTAAGCGGCTTTAATCACTTTCGTTGTAGTCGGTGCTAATAAAGCAGTCTTCTCAACTAGAGTCATTGTAGGAGCCAATTTCTTAGCCGTTGGAGCAGCAACAAAGCCACTACGACGACGCATCGCACTACGGTTGGTGTGCGAGAACCTGACAGCTGTTGGGCGCATTAATTTACCTAACGGTCAGGCATATCCATTGCCAATCTAATGGCCTGATTTATCATGAGCTCCACCTCAATTGCTTGAAGCGTCACTCGTCTGGCTTTCGCCAATCCGAAAAATAAATCAGGATAATGATATGCATGCATATCAAGGCTTAGATTATCACTATCTAAGTTATCGATCGACGCCTGAGTGATAAATAGACGATATTAGAGCTAAAATAGTGTGAGCAGTATATTTGAGTTTGAACCTCTTTCAGGCTTAAGATGATGCTTTAAAGGAGGTGCATATGTCGTTCTTAAAGAAAACGTTAGCAAGTTTTGGAATTGGATCTGCCAAGGTGGATTCTGTATTGCAACAGGAAGTGCTTTATCCAGGCAAGAAGGCGAGCATTATTGTGCATGTCTATGGTGGCGCTCAGCCACAAGAGATCGACAATATCGATCTCAACTTGTGCTGTCGTTACGTCAAAGAAATTACTATGAATTCGCAAAGGCAAGAGGGCGGTCAAACACGTCGAATGCACCAGACATACTCGTTGGCCAAATGGAGCCTGCCGTATGCCTTTGTTATTCAGCCGGGTGAAACCCGTGATTTTGAATGTGAGTTTGATGTCCCGCTGAACACACCTGTCACGGTTGGTGATTCAAAGGTGTGGCTAGAAACCGGGCTCGATATTGCGATGGCGATTGATCCATCGGATAAAGACATCTTAACGGTGCGCCCTGACGCACTCCTCGATGGTATTTTTAACGAGCTTGAAGCTCAAGGGCTGCGTATTCGCCAAGTTGAGTGCGAAGCAGTAGAGGGCTTTGAACTGCCATTTGTTCAAGAGTTTGAGTTTGTCCCTACCACTGGTCCATATCATGGCCGCTGGCGTGAACTGGAAGTGGTTGCTCATCGTGATGAAACTGAGCTTAAGTTGTGGTTTGAGATAGACCGTAATCGCGATGGTGCAAAAGGCATGTTGGCGAGCTTGTTAGGCATTGGCCAACTGCAGCGTCAATTGAGTGTGCCATTGGATACGTCACCACAAGATGCGGGCAAGATGGTACTTGAGTATCTAGACAACGCATCTTAGTTAGCTCTTTGGTTCTGTAGCTTTAGAGACCTTAGCTTCATCACACCGTTTAGGCGTTATTAATGTCATAAAAGATGTCATAAAAATTTAAGCTTACACGTGTAAGCTTAATGTGCAATACTAGGCAAATCGAACATTTACTCTAGTAGGATAATCATGTCTGCATCATCGGCGAGCGAATACAGTGACATCGAAGAACGCGCCAATGCGATAACCCATGGCTTGGGTGTTGTGCTTGGCGTGGTTGGTTTAGTCCTGCTGCTGATTCGTGCGTTTGACCATCAAGCCGACATACTGACTATTGCGAGCATGGCGGTATATGGCAGCAGTATTATCCTACTCTTTCTCGCTTCCACGCTTTATCACTCGATCACCACAGAAAAGACCAAGCGATTACTGAAAACTCTCGATCACTGTGCGATCTACTTATTGATCGCGGGCAGTTACACGCCATTTTTATTGGTGAGTTTAAGAACACCATTGGCGATGGGTTTGATGGCAGTGATTTGGGGTATCGCGCTAGTCGGAATCATTATGAAGATTGCCTTCGTCTACCGATTTAAGCGTTTGTCATTGGTGACTTACTTGGCGATGGGTTGGTTATCGCTGATTGTGGTTTATCAACTGGCGATGAATATCGAGATGGGTGGTTTGGTGCTACTAGCACTCGGTGGCGTGATTTACTCGTTGGGTGTGATTTTCTATGTGGCAAAACGCATCCCTTACAATCATGCCATCTGGCATTTGTTTGTGTTGGCGGGCTGCGCTTGCCATTTCTTCGCTATTTATTTGTACGTGACTCCGGTTTAGCGAGCCAGTACCTCAGTAATCTCAGCTTTAATCTGATATTCAGGGTGTTGTTCTAGGTCGAGCTTGATGAGCTTGCCTTCTTCACCCGTCTTTGGTCGTAGGTATGTGTCGGCCATTCGTTTGATTGATTTCCACACAGCAACTTCTTCTTCTGCCAACAACTCACCTTCTGCAGTAAATACGCTGATGTTAAGTGATACCAAAATGACCGCTTGAGTGCCTTGGTTAGTGATGGCTGTCGGAATGATAAGCTCACCATCTTCATAGCGACTTGCACCCAGTACAACATCCACTCCTGACTGAGACAGCTGTAAGCTTGGCTTTTTACTATTAACCACAATCGTAGTGCCACGCGTGTTCGTTGCGACAGGTACGGCTACGACAGGGGCTGCTGCAATAGGCGCTTCGATCTCTGATGTTGTCGTTGCTGTTTCCGTTTGCTTCGGTGCCACGTATTGCCAAGTAAAATCATCTTTGAGTAACACTTGTTTTCCATCAGGCAGTGTGACCATTTGATCAGCAAAGGCAGAACTTACGAATACTGAGTTTGCGAGCAATGCGCTAGCGAGAAGTACGTATGATTTCATCTGTGTTTCCTTGATTTTGTGCTTGGTTAACGTCGCCAAAAGGCTGGGAAGAATAGAACGATCAGCGTCAGTATCTCAAGCCTTCCCATCAACATACCAAGGCTTAATAACCACTTAGCAGCGTCGGGCAGTGGAGCAAAGTTCCCGGTTGGACCGATAACGCTGCCCATACCAGGACCAACGTTGGCAACGGCTGTGATAGCGCCAGATATACTGGTCACGGGATCAAGCCCCATCGCGCTCAAGCCACCTGCAATTAAGATAATCGTAATAAAAAACATCAAACCAAATGCGACCAGTGAACGCACAATGTCGTCATTCACAGGTCGCTGATTGTAACGTTGAACAAACACGCCCGACGGGTGAATCAGCTTCATCATTTGTTTATGAAGCATGGTCATCGCGATCTGGAAGCGGAAGATTTTGATACCGCCAGAGGTTGAACCTGAGCACGCGCCCGCCATCATTAAAAAGGCAAACAGCGTGGTAGGCAAAGCGCCCCACGCGGTGAAGTCTTCTAAGCCAAAACCGGTTGTAGTCACAACAGATACAATGTTGAACATCGAAACACGCATCGCATCCATGACTGTGTAGTCATCTCTAACCACCAACCATGTCGATATCACGGCACTGGTGACCAAGAATAGATAGGTGAAGCCTCTCACTTGCGCGTCTTTGTAGAGGATTGAGAGTTTTCTACCACGCAGTGCGCTAACAAACAGTAGGAATGGCAGACCACCAAGGAACATGAACAGGGTTCCCACCCAGTGAGCACTGTTGGAGAAATGGTTCATCGAGCCATCTGATGTTGAGTAACCACCTGTAGACAGTGTTGTGAAGGCATGATTGATCGCGTCAAAGATGCCCATACCTGCAAACAAATAGCTAATGATGCACAAGCCAGTCAGAACCAGATAAACCGCTACGATGTTCTTCGCGACCGTTTTTGCTCGTGGGCTGCTTTTATCTGACCAATCTGATGATTCGGTTTGGAACAGGCGCATGCCACCGACGTTGAGCATTGGCAGAACCGCTACCGCCATAACGATGAAGCCGATGCCACCTAACCATTGCAGTATAGAACGCCACAACAGAATACTTGGTGCCATGCTGTCTAAGCCGCTTAATACGGTTGAGCCTGTTGTGGTGATACCAGACATGGTTTCAAAATAGGCGTCAGTGAAGCTGATGTGGTTGATGAAGACAAACGGCAGTGCGGCAAAGGCACTGGCTATCGTCCATACCAGAGAGGTGATCAGGAACATGTCCCGCACCCCAAGTCGGAACTTAGCTGAACGGCCTAAACTCAAGCAGATGAACGCCACAATGTGCGTGATCACTACCGATTGACCAAACTCGAGGAAGCCACCGGTGCCTGTGAAAAAGGCAACCAATGTAGGGATGTACATGAAAAGGGCGAGTTTTGATAACACTAACCCTATCACTAATAATATCGGACGAAAGTTGACCATAGCTTAATAGACCATCGCTTTGTGCCGAAGCGTCGTTCTCACAAGAAGAAGGTTGCGAGAAGATACTTACGAGAACAAGGCTATAAGAAGAACGGGCTCGGTTGGAATAGAGACTCAACATCCGGTACGTATTTCTTGTCCACTAGGAACATCACTACGTGGTCATCCTGTTCGATTACGGTTCTATCGTGCGCGATAAGTACTTCTTCTCCGCGAACAATCGCACCAATAGTGGTGCCCGGTGGTAACTTGATGTCGCCAATCGCTCGGCCAACCACTTTAGAGGTGGTTTCGTCACCGTGAGCAATCGCTTCGATCGCCTCTGCAGCGCCGCGACGTAGAGAGGATACGTTTACGATATCAGCACGACGAACGTGAGTAAGCAGCGCAGAAATGGTCGCTTGCTGTGGCGAGATAGCAATATCAATCACACCACCCTGAACAAGGTCTACGTAAGCACCACGCTGAATCAGTACCATTACCTTCTTGGCACCCATTCGCTTCGCCAGCATGGCTGACATGATGTTGGTTTCATCTTCATTGGTTAGGGCGATGAACACGTCCACTTGATCGATGTTCTCCTCGGTCAGCAGCTCTTGATCGGCGGCATCACCACAGAATACGATGGTGTTTTCTAATTCTTCAGACAGCTTCTCGGCGCGAGTGTAGCTGCGCTCGATAAGCTTGATACTGTAGCTCTGCTCAAGGCGTTTTGCCAAGCTTGCACCAATGTTACCACCACCGACAATCATGATGCGGCGGTACGGTTTCTCTAGGCGCTGTAGCTCACTCATTACTGAGCGGATGTGGTTACTCGCTGCGACGAAGAACACTTCATCATCGGCTTCAATGATGGTGGTGCCTTGTGGACGAATAGGGCGACCTTGACGGAAAATAGCGGCAACACGGGTATCAATGTGCGGCATGTGCTCACGCAAAGCAGACAATGCGTTACCAACCAGTGGACCACCGTAGTAGGCTTTTACTGCTACTAGGCTAACCTTCTGTTCAGCAAAGCTCACAACCTGCAGTGCGCCTGGGTATTGAATCAGGCGCTCGATGTAGCTGGTCACTAGCTCTTCGGGTGCGATCAGGTGATCGACTGGGATGGCACCTGATTTGAATAACGCTTCTTTCTCTTCTAGGTATTGAGGAGAGCGAATACGAGCAATTCGGTTCGGCGTATTGAAAAGAGAGAAAGCAACCTGACACGCAGCCATGTTGGTTTCATCCATGTTGGTTACGGCAACCAACATGTCGGCATCTTGCGCACCCGCTTCACGTAGTGTGTTTGGGTGGCTGGCATAACCGTTTACAACCCTAAGGTCGTACTTATCCTGAAGTTCACGAAGTCGGTCAGCATTACGGTCGACAATGGTGATGTCGTTGTTTTCACCAACCAGGTTTTCAGCAAGGGTACCGCCAACTTGTCCAGCACCTAGGATAATGATCTTCATAGCCTTTCTCTTTTCTTTACCGTGGTAATTCTAGTTATCTAACTTTATTTTGATAATGCACTAGAAAGAAACAGCGGCTAAGAAATAAATTCTTAGCCGCTGTTAGTTGTTATGCCTGTTTTACTAGAACTGCGTAGTAGAAGCCATCCATATCTTCTTCTCCAGGTAGTATTTGACGACCCGGATTTTCGATATCAGACCCAACCAACCTAGCGTTCTCAGTGCGTGCTAGGAATGCTTTCACTTGCAGCACGTTTTCTTGCGGCGTGATAGAACAAGTCGCATAAACCATGGTGCCGCCTTCTTTCAGCTGACGCCACATTGCATCCATAATCTCGCTTTGCAGTTCAGCCAGCGCATCAATGTCAGACGCACGACGTAGCCACTTGATATCAGGGTGACGGCGAATTACGCCAGTCGCTGAACAAGGTGCATCAAGTAGGATACGGTCGAACTTATCACCCATCCACCACTCTTCAGGGTAGCGAGCATCACCACAAATTACGTCGGCACGCAGTTGTAGACGCTCAAGGTTATCGTAAACGCGGTCTAGACGTTTAATGTCGCAGTCAATCGCAACCACTTCAGTGTCTTGAGTGTGCTCAAGAATGTGTGCCGTTTTACCACCTGGCGCAGCACAACAATCTAAGATCAGCTCACCATCTTTTGGTGTTAGGTAGTCAACCGAAAGCTGAGCGGCAGCGTCTTGCACTGATACCCAACCTCTGTCGAAGCCAGGAAGCAAAGTAACATCACAAGGTGCAGCTAATTTTATGGCATCGGCTGCTTCTGGGTGCAATGTGTATTCAATGTTTTCGTTTTTAAGTAGTTCAACATACTCGTCACGAGTGTGGTGTTGGCGGTTAACGCGCAGCCACATTGGTGCCTTACTGTTGTTTGCTTCAACCAGTTGCTCCCATTGATCTGGGTAGCTCTCTTGAAGCATTTTTAGAATCCAGCTTGGGTGGCCGTATTTGCCTGCATTGTGACTAACGGCTTTCTCGTCCAGTTCTTCTTGGTCACGTAGGTAGCTACGTAGCACAGCGTTGATCAAACCACTCAGGCTTGGACCACGCAGTGTTTTAGTGCCCTCAACCGTTTCAGCAACCGCGGCATGCGAAGGGATACGCATGAAGCTTAGTTGGTAAATGCCCACCAAGATTAGGTGGTGGAATACACGCTTTTTACCTTTAAGCGGGTTTTCCATCAGTTCGTTAGCGATTGACTCTAAACGAGGCAGGTAACGAAGTGCGCCGTAGCAAATCTCTTGCAGTAGAGCATGGTCTCGTGGACGGATCGTTTTTTGAGCCGCAGGGAGAGCGTGTGACAGAGAGTGGCCTTTATCGACAACTTGGAATAGGACATTTGCAGCAGCAGCGCGAACATTCATGAGGGGTACCGAATATTTATTTGAATACATGAGGGCATCTCTGCCCTCGTAAAGGTTTTCTTAGCTGCGTAATTAGCAGCTTTAAAAGCGGATTAAGAAAGCTGTGTACCAACTTCAAACCAGCTTGCACGTGAGTTCAAGATATCCTGAACTGACATGGCTTTTTTACCTGGAACTTGCAGCTGTTCAAGAACAAGTACACCTTGTCCTGTCGCTACATAGATACCAGTTTTATCCGCTTGCAGAATGGTACCTGCAGGCTTATCAGAAGTTTGCTCTGCCACACGGCTTTGCCATACTTTAATGCTGTTCTCAGCGGCTTCAAAGTGGCTCATTGGCCATGGGTTGAAGGCACGAACGCAGCGCTCAATATGCGCAGCTTCATCACTCCAGTTGATACGCGCTTCTTCTTTACTTAGCTTCTTCGCGTAGTTAGCAAGCTCATCGTCTTGCTTTTCTGCAACTGCTTTGCCAGAAGCGATGTCCGCTAGACATTCAACAAGCGCGTCAGGGCCAAGACCCGCTAACTTCTCGTACATTGATGCGCTAGTATCTGTCGCTTCGATAGGCAGCGTTGCGATGCTTAGCATGTCGCCAGTATCTAGGCCGATATCCATCTGCATGATCGTCACGCCTGTCTCTTTATCACCTGCCCAAATAGAGCGTTGAATCGGAGCAGCACCACGCCAGCGCGGTAGGATAGAGCCATGTACGTTGATACAACCTAAGCGAGGCGTATCTAATACAACCTGCGGAAGCAATAAGCCGTAAGCGACAACAACCATGATGTCAGCGTTCAATTCAGCTAGCTCTTGCTTAGCCTCATCTGACTTGAAGTTTTCTGGTTGGTAAACCGGAATATTGTTTTCAAGTGCGATGTTTTTTACTGGGCTCGCAGTGAGTTTTTTACCGCGGCCTGCTGGGCGATCTGGCTGTGTGTAAACAGCAACAACTTCATGCTCCGAAGACAACAACGCCGCCAAGTGACGGGCGGCGAAATCCGGAGTACCTGCAAAGACAATTCTTAAAGACTGACTCAAGGTAGGCTTCCTTCTAATTTAGTAATAGCAGCGGTTATTAACCTTGTTTCTCGTTGAAACGTTTAATCTTCGCTAGCTTATCTTGGATACGTTTACGCTTTAGTGGCGATAGGTAATCAACAAACAACTTGCCTTCTAGGTGGTCAAGTTCGTGCTGAACACAGATAGCCAGAAGGTCGTCAGCGTCGAATGTGAATTCGTTGCCGTCACGGTCTAGTGCTTTAACCGTTACTTCTGCAGCGCGAGGTACTAGAGCTCGAGCGCCTGGTACAGATAGGCAGCCTTCTTCGATTCCATCTTCGCCGCGCTTCTCAGTAATTTCAGGGTTGATAAGCACCATTGGCTCATCACGTGTTTCTGAAATATCGATAACAACGATGCGTTGGTGGAAATCTACTTGCGTTGCCGCAAGGCCGATACCTTCTTCGTCGTACATGGTTTCAATCATGTCATCAACGAACTTTTGAATCTCTGGGGTAACTTCTTTTACCGGTTTCGCCACGGTACGTAGACGATCATCTGGTAATGTTAATACTTGTAATACAGACATATACACTCGAAATATTGAACTGTGCCGAAACAGCTTAAACCTTGTTGGCTCAATTCTAGACATTTTAGAGGTCAAATGACAGCATCCTGAAGGTAATTCTCCAATCAGATGTCATATATTCAGACCAAGGAACCTAGGTCATGCGTCATTTATTGCCTGCTTTATCTCTTATTTGTGCCTCGATTTCGTTCGCCGCTACGGCTGAAAATAGTGAGCAACCTTTAACCATTAAACAGGGCGCACCTGAGGCGTATGTGGTGGTTAAGGGCGATACTTTGTGGGATATCTCTGCGATGTATCTCGATAGTCCATGGTTGTGGCCAAGGTTATGGCAGGTCAATCCAGAGATAGAAAACCCTCATCTCATTTATCCCGGAGATAAACTGTCTTTGGTTTGGATTAATGGCGAGCCTGTATTGAGCCTCAAGCCTGTTATCAAGCTTAGCCCTAAGATTCGTGTCTCTGAGAAGAAAGCAGTACCTACCGTCAACGAGGGACTGGTTCTACCTTATTTACAGTCTGATCGCTTGGTAGAGCAGCAAGATATCGAATCGGCACAACGAGTATTAGGAACCAGTGATGGTAAACGTTTCTTATCGGGTGCAGACCGGTTGTTTATCTCAGGTAACCAACAATATCAAAAGTGGGGTATCTACCGCGCAGTTGAAACCTACCAACGGCAGCAACCCCAAGCAAGTATGACCTCTTTGCGTTTGGTCGCCACGGCGCGCTTAAAAGAAGTGGATGCTGAGTTCAGCAGCTTGCAGATAGACACTCAGCTGCAAGAGGTATTGCTGAACGACCTTGTGCTACCAGAACTTGGTGTTGATCAGGTGAAGCTCTCTACCACGTTTTATCCTGCACCTAGTGCGGCGGGTCAATTTGCTAATATCTTGGGTTCGTTAGATGGCAGCCAATACAGCGCAAAGAATCAGGTTGTGGTTATTAACAAAGGCTCGCAAGACAATCTTCGCCAAGGCTCTATGTTTACCCTCAGCGAAAGCGGCGCGGTGGTGTTTGGTAAGCAAGGCAAATACAGCTACAAAGAGTCTGCGGCGAGCGATAAGGTGCAATTGCCAAGTACCTCGCTGGGTAGCTTGATGGTCATTCGTCCTTATGAGTATTTTAGCCTCGCGTTGATCACTCAGAGCTCTAAGCCTGTTAGCAAGGGCATTCTGGCAGTATCGCCTTTGGATCTTGCTTTGACAGAAGAGGTTAAGGGCACCGAGTGAATGAGCAACAACTGAGTGCTTGGCTAACTCTAAGTTTTGTTCCTCAATTGGGTGGCAAACGCCTTTCTCGCCTGCTGAGTATCGATTCCCCTTCGAACATTGTTGGCTACTCAAGCCAGCAGCTGCAAGTGATGGGTTTATCAGGCAAACAAATTTCTTATCTAAGAGAGCAAGCCCCAAGAGAAGTGGAGGCTTGCTTATCATGGCAAGCAAAACAGCCTAACCATCACATCATTACCCCTAATTGCCCACATTATCCCAAACTGCTTAATGAGATTGCCTCTGCGCCCAGTGTTCTTTTCGTTAAAGGTCACGTTGAAAAACTGATCGAGCCTCAAATCGCGATGGTCGGCAGCCGCAATGCCAGTATTGAAGGACTGCAGACCGCCAAGTCCTTCGCCAAAGAGTTTGTCCAAAACGGTTTAATTGTCACCAGTGGCTTAGCTTTAGGTATCGATGGCTATGCTCATGATGGTGCTCTAGATAAAAGAGGGGAAACTTTTGCAGTGTTGGGGTCTGGCTTGGACTCCATTTACCCTGCACGTCACCGAAATCTAGCGGATAGAATTTGTGAGAATGGCGCGCTGATCTCAGAGTTCCGTCCAAGCGCTAAACCTCGACCTGAACATTTCCCGCGGCGTAACCGTATTATAAGTGGGTTATCGCTCGGAACCTTGGTAGTTGAAGCGGCTGAGAAGAGTGGCTCTTTGATTACAGCTCGCTATGCCATGGAGCAAGGTCGAGAGGTGTTTGCGCTGCCTGGTTCAATTCATAGCCCAACCAGCCGAGGAGGTAATAGCTTAATTAAAGCTGGCGCATGTTTGGTGCAAAATGCTCAAGATGTTCTGATCGAAATAAAGAGTCTGTTAGACTGGTCTATAGATCAGCAGCCGAGCTTATTCGAACCTACGCCGAATGAGGGTGAAAATGAACAATTGCCATTTCCACAGCTGTTAGCTAACGTAGGATTAGAGGCGACACCCGTTGATATTTTGGCACAGAGAACCCATATACCTGTGCATGAAGTCATGATGCAGCTTTTAGAGCTTGAGCTCTCAGGGCATGTTGTTGCAGTTTCCGGTGGCTATATTCGAAAGGGGAGAGGCTAAGCTATGATGATGGACATACTGATGTACTTGTTTGAAACCTACATCCATAGCGATTCTGAATTGCAGGTGGATCAAGACGAACTTGAAGATGAACTTCTTCGAGCGGGGTTTCACCAAGATGATATTTATAAGGCTCTCCATTGGTTAGAAGACCTTGCTGCACTGCAAGATACCGATAACCAAGCGGCGATTACTATGTGCTCTAATACCTCGATGCGTGTTTACACAAGTAAAGAGATATCACGTATTAATATGGAGTGTCGTGGTTTCTTGTTGTTCCTTGAGCAGATCAACGTCCTCACGACAGAGATTCGTGAAATGGTGATTGATCGTGTCATGGGGTTAGAGACCAATGAATTTGAGTTGGATGATCTGAAGTGGATTATCTTAATGGTACTGTTCAATGTACCGGGTAATGAAAGTGCTTACACGCAAATGGAAGAGCTGTTGTACACCAAAGAGCAAGGTATCTTGCATTAATACAGGCTTATCATGAGTAGTAAGATTGATAATCAGCTTTTTTCAGCACATGAACATGCGTTAGAGCATGAACCATGTCCACAGTGTGGTGGGGAGCTTCAGCTTCGCCATGGTAAGCACGGCCCATTTTTAGGCTGTAAGCAGTATCCGAGCTGTGATTACATCAAGCCTCTTCATCAAAATGATGGTCATGTGGTGAAAGAGCTGGGCGTTCCGTGTCCTAAATGCCAAAACGAATTGGTATTAAGGCAAGGTCGCTTTGGGATGTTCATTGGCTGTAGCAGTTATCCAGAGTGTAATCACATCGAATCTTTGGACCAACCGAAAGAACAACCTGAAGAGCAGCCACTTGTTGCCTGCCCTGAGTGTGGTCGAGGCCACTTGGTTGAGCGTAAATCTCGCTATGGCAAAACCTTCTATGCGTGTGATAACTACCCTAAGTGTAAGTTCGCCGTTAATCAGCCACCTGTTATAGGTCGTTGTGAACAGTGCCAGTTCCCGTTGTTACTTGAGAAGAAAACAGCCAGTGGTACCAAGAAGCAATGCGCTGATCGCAAGTGTCACCACATTCAATCTCAATAACTCGATATTATAGACACAAAAAAACGGCGCTCACTGAGCGCCGTTTTTGTATCCAATAAACTTTTTATATCAATAAGCCAATGTAGGCTTACTTCATCTGCTCAGCAAACTCATGCACAGCAGGGTAGGCTTGCTTATCAAGAATCTCAGCCAATGAGCACAAAGCTCTTTGTAATTCTGCGTTGTAGTCAGCGCTCACGTTAATGTGACCCATCTTGCGACCTGCACGCTTTTCTTTGCCATACCAATGAACATGACAACCACCTTGAGCAAGAATAGCCTCAGGAAGAGTATCTTCGCCAAGAATGTTGATCATTGCGGTTGGACGAATCAGTTTAGTGCTACCTAGTGGCATGCCACACACTGCACGTAGGTGGTTTTCAAACTGACAAGTCTCTGCGCCTTGTTGCGTCCAGTGGCCCGAGTTATGAACACGTGGTGCAATCTCATTAACAAGCAGTGAACCTTGAACATCAAAGAACTCAAGTGCTAGCACGCCAACGTAATCTAAACGCTCAGCAACGGCAGTGAACATGGCTTTAGCTTGCTCTTGCAGTTCAATGTCATCAATCGCTGTCGATAAGCTCAACACGCCGTCGGTGTGAACATTCTCAGCCAGTGGATACACTTGAACCTCGCCATTGGTATCACGAGCACCAACCAGTGATACTTCGCGGTCAAACGGAACAAACTCTTCAGCCACAATCGCTTGATTGTCGGTCGCGGTAATGCACTCAGCCATTTCTGCCCAAGTTGCTTCAACGTTGTCTAAGGTCTTTAAACGCCATTGGCCTTTGCCATCGTAGCCACCAAGTGTGCTCTTCAACACCATAGGTAGGCCAACATGAGCAATTGCTGCGTCAAAGTCTTCACGAGCATTAATCACATAGTACTTAGCGTTTTTTACGTTCGCTTCGTCTAACAGCGCTTTTTCAAGGCGACGGTCACCGCCAGCTTTGATTGCTTCTGTTGTCGGTAAGAACTTACCGCTGCGCTCACACACCTCAAGTACATCGTGAGGAATATGTTCGAATTCAGCAGTAATGACGTCCGCACGCTCAATCGCATTTTCTAAGCCGTTACCTAGAATCGCTTGCGTTAATGGGTGAACAATATTTTTGCTGCCAACATCAAAAGCAGAAATTTCAATATTCAGCGGTGCCCCAGCTAGGGACATCATGCGAGCAAGTTGGCCCGCGCCTAACACAAGAACATGCATGGAAATTAGTCCTCTGCAGGGTTTGGATTAGCCAAAACCGTTTCTGTTTGCTCAGAACGGAATGCTTCTACTTTTGCCATTACTTCTTCATTGTGTGTACCAATGATTTGAGCGGCTAGGATACCTGCATTGGCAGCACCAGCTTCACCGATAGCCAAAGTACCTACCGCGATACCTTTTGGCATCTGCACGATAGAAAGCAGAGAGTCCATGCCTTTCAGTGCTTTAGACTGAACTGGAACACCCAGAACTGGTACGCTTGTGAAAGCAGCAGCCATGCCCGGAAGGTGCGCTGCACCGCCAGCACCAGCAATAATTACTTTAATACCGCGCTCTTTCGCACTGGTTGCGTAGTCTGCAAGCAACTGAGGTGTGCGGTGAGCAGAAACCACTTTTGTTTCGTACGCCACGCCAAACTGATCCAACATTTCTGCAGCTAGCTTCATTGTTGGCCAATCAGATTTAGAACCCATGATAATACCGACAGTCATCTCAAACTCCTTCAGGTACGATTTAATTAGTGATTAGATATTTTGCGCGCATTATACGGGTAAAATTACTTAAGGAAAACGTTTGCGTCAGTCTAAGTTGTTAATTGATACATTTTATAAACAAATAGCTTTAGTAACAGTGAATGATAATTTGTACACTTAGCGAGTTCGATAACTGACTTAATGAGGCAACCCGTGGATAACTTTCAACATACATTGCAGGCATTACAACAAGGTGAAGTCATTGCTTACCCGACCGAAGGCGTTTTTGGGGTTGGTTGTGATCCTGATAATCCACATGCCATCAAGAAATTACTCGAGTTAAAACAGCGTCCAGTTGAAAAGGGCTTGATCTTGATTGCTGCAAGTTACGAGCAGCTGCTTCCTTATATTGATGAAAGCCAGTTGACGGAAGAACAGTTGGTAACAGTGAAAGCGACATGGCCAGGTCCGGTCACTTGGATTATGCCAACCAGCAGCAAAGTTACTGACTGGGTCAGCGGCCAGTTTGATTCCATCGCGGTACGAGTGACGGATCACCCTTTGGTTCAAAGAATGTGTAATGAGTTCGGCAAGCCGTTAACCTCTACCAGTGCCAACCTGACTGGCGAGCCGCCTTGTATGACGACTGAAGAAGTTCAACAGCAACTGGGTCAACACTTAGTCGCGATTCTAGAAGGCCAAACGGGTGGCCGTGAGAAGCCAAGCGAAATTAGAGATGCAAAAACGTCGAAAATATTAAGACAGGGTTAAACCCTGCAAAGGAAGTAAGATGTCAGCAATTGATAAAGAAGCAGTAAAGCAGTTTTTACTGAGCCTACAAGATTCGATTTGCCAGCAGCTTGAGCAAGCTGATGGTGTAGCGTTGTTTGAAGAAGATGCATGGGAGCGAGAACCTGGCGATTGTCTAGGTGGCGGTGGTCGTACTCGCGTGATGACCAATGGTGCTTTATTTGAACAGGGTGGAGTTAACTTCTCTCACGTCGCTGGTAAAGCAATGCCTGCCTCTGCAACCGCTCACCGTCCTGAGTTAGCCGGACGTAAGTTTGAGGCGATGGGGGTTTCATTAGTTATCCACCCTAAAAACCCATATATCCCAACCTCACACGCGAACGTTCGATTCTTCATTGCGGAAAAAGAAGGGGAAGACCCGATTTGGTGGTTTGGTGGTGGTTTTGACTTAACGCCATTTTATCCTGTCGATGAAGATTGCCAATCTTGGCATCAAACTGCTAAAGATCTTTGTGCGCCGTTTGGTGATGATGTTTATCAAGAACACAAAGAGTGGTGTGATAAGTACTTCTATCTTCCTCACCGAGACGAAACACGTGGTGTTGGTGGTCTGTTCTTTGATGACTTAAATGAGTGGGGTTTCGATAAGAGCTTTGCTTATATGCAGGCTGTCGGTGAAGGTTTTGCTGCGGCGTACTTACCTATTGTCGAGCGTCGCAAAGATACACCTTATGGCGAACGTGAGCGTGACTTCCAACTATACCGTCGTGGCCGCTATGTTGAATTCAACCTAGTTTACGACCGTGGTACCTTATTTGGCCTGCAAAGCGGTGGGCGCACAGAGTCTATATTGATGTCGATGCCGCCGTTGGCTCGTTGGGAATATCGCTATGAACCGCAAGCGGGCTCACCAGAAGCTCTGCTTTATAGTGACTACCTCAAACCTCGAGTTTGGTAGTTCTTCCTTCCTTATAGGGATAGTGATAGGGTCATCTATATAGATGACCCTTTTTATTATTTCTGTTAGGTAAGGATATGACACAGCAAGTAGATCGTTATGCCGTTTTCGGTAATCCTATTGGGCAAAGCAAATCGCCATTCATTCACACATTATTTGCTCGCCAAACCAGCCAACAACTTACCTATACAGCATTACAGCCAGAGCACGGTCAATTTATCACTGCTGCCAAAACCTTTTTCAGCGAAGGTGGTCGAGGGTGCAATGTCACAGCGCCTTTTAAAGAAGATGCCTATCAGTTAGCCAATCGCCTAACTGAGAGAGCTGAACTAGCTGGTGCCGTAAATACCCTTAAGAAGTTAGATGATGGAGAGATCATTGGTGATAACACCGATGGTGAGGGCTTAGTTCAAGACCTGCTTCAACATCAAGTCACGCTAAAAGGAGCACGTGTTCTTCTTCTTGGCGCTGGTGGTGCTGCGAGAGGAGTGATTCAACCTCTTCTCGACCAAAAGCCACAACAGCTGGTGGTCGCTAATCGAACCAGCTCCAAGGCTGAACTTCTGGCTGAGATGTTTTCGTCGCATGGCAACATCAAGGGGATGGGGCTAAGTGATGTTAATGAAGGCTTTGATGTCATTATTAACTCTACCTCATCTGGTCTAAGCGGGCAGCTTCCTGAAGTGTCTGAGGTGATTTTCAATTCTACTAGCGCCGTTTATGACATGGTTTATGGATCTGGAACGACGGTATTCAATCAATGGGCATTAGATAATGGTGTTCATGCTGCTTATGATGGTTTGGGTATGCTAGTGGGGCAGGCAGCAGAAAGCTTTATGCTTTGGCGTGGTCTTCGTCCGGGAACAAAACAGATTTTAAGAGAATTACGTAAAAATCTAGAGATGTAATGGGGTGTTTATAAAAAATGAATCAATCAATTCTATTTCCTGATATCCAAGATTGGGATGAAGAGAGCCGAACAATCACGTTCCCAGCACAACAGTCGGGCGCATTGATTGAATGTGTCATGTCTATTGAGGAATTATCACGATTGGCAGGTAAAGATATAGAAGAAGGCGATCAAGCTTTAGTTATCTTTTCAGAGTTACGTTTCGATATTGAAGAGCTAGCGGAAGAGTTAATAGAAGAAGAGGAGTATGACTCCTCTAATCGGATTCAGATCAAAGCGCTTTAGACTGAAATTACAGAGTCTAGATAGTCATTTTTATTCTGAACGTAGTTGTCTGCAGACTTCTGTAGAAAGGCACGCTCTTTATCATTTAATGGGCGAGCTTGTTTTACTGGGCTTCCTACATAGAGGTAACCGCTTTCAAGTACCTTGTTTGGTGGCACTAAGCTACCAGCACCAATCATCACTTCTTTTTGGATAATCACGCCA
The DNA here is from genome assembly GCF_041467515.1 of Vibrio sp. 10N.247.311.12. Classification (NCBI taxonomy): domain Bacteria; kingdom Pseudomonadati; phylum Pseudomonadota; class Gammaproteobacteria; order Vibrionales; family Vibrionaceae; genus Vibrio; species Vibrio sp. 10N.247.311.12. Next base: position 610 of record NZ_JBFSUV010000027.1, on the reverse strand, counting down.
TCCAACACGATCGCTCCCATACCAACAAGTACACGATCCTCAATAGTGCAGCCATGCAGCATTACTTTATGCCCGATAGTGACATCATTACCTATTAAGAGAGGATAACCGTCAGGGTTTTCAGCATTCTTATGGGTGACGTGCAAGACACTACCATCTTGGATATTCGTTCTCTCTCCAATATGAATGTGGTTCACATCCCCTCGAGCTGCAACCAAAGGCCACACGCTAGAGTCGTTACCGATTTTGATATCACCAACCAGTACTGAACTGGTATCTATATAGACACCTTGCCCAATCTGAGGGGATATTCCTTTATAACTGCGTATTGAACTCATAAATCCTCCTTTATATAGGCACCTTAAGCCCTTAATTAAGAGGAATACTAGTGAAAATGGGGTGTTTTGAACAAAAAACGCTCGAACAATCAAAAAAGTAAGAAAAACTTCAAAAAGGGCTTGCCAGTGTGATCGAAATCTCTATAATGCCACCTCGCTAACACGGGATGGCTTCGTAAGAAACCAAAACGAATCAGCAGGTCAAATTAGCCAAGCTAAGCGCTTGAAAAAAGTTTTGAAAATAGTGGTTGACACTAAAACTTAAATCGCTA